>JAQUZA010000431.1 GCA_028691595.1 Candidatus Rifleibacteriota bacterium | reverse complement strand
CCTTATCGATCAGCCTTTTTGCCTTCGGCAATGTTGCCGGTCGAATACTTTGGGGGCAAGTTCACGACCGTATTGGGTCACGCCGCACCATCCTGGCAGGGAACCTGCTGTTTATTGTCTCGTTGATGCCACTGCTGATCGAAAGCCTTTCGAGTTGGTCGCTTCTGGTGATACCCGTTGTCGGAATGTTATTTGGCAGTTGTTTTGTTATCTATGCCTCTACCATAGTTGAAATCTTCGGCCACCGAAAATTTTCCAGGCTTTACCCCTTCTGTTTTCTTGCCTACGGTTTGGCAGCTCTTATCGGGCCTGCTTTCGGCGGTATGATTGCCGACAAAACCGGTTCTTTCAGTTTCGGAATCATCACAGGAATTGTAATACTTGCTATAAATCTGGTGCTGTTTTTTGTTGGTTTTGGCAGGCACGAATCGTCTTTATGCCCGGGTAACAACGATGATAACTTTTTTGCAGGCAACAGAAAGCTTATCATGCAGACCGATACCGGGCGAGCCCGGCAAACACCTAATTGATCGACATCAAGCCCTGGCGCGTAGATATAATATGTATTTGCCGGAATGACCAGTAAGGTTTGCAAAACTAATCCCGGATAAATACATTTAGATTGGTGTGCTGTATAATTGTGATTGCCTGTGAAAAACGCAGGGAAGGCAGGAAAGGTATGGTTCCCGAAAATAGCAGAATTGAAAGTGGTCACGTCCTTCTTAACTTCTCTCTCGCCGACAGCAACGGCAGACTGCAGGTTGAATGCCGGCGTTCTACAGACTTTTTTCTCGAAATGCTGCTGGTCGTCGCCATCGGTTTTCCGTTCCTTCTTGGCGGCATCGGTATGTTGGGCAAGTCTCTATATGGCAGCTCAGATCGAAGTTTTTATGGTGCTGCCGCGGTTTTCCTGTTTCTCATCGCGGTTGCTCTGCTGACCCGGGGTATGGCATTGCTGCGTGATGGCTTTCGTCGCCTGATTTTTTCAGCTGAAGATGGCCTGATCACCGTCATCGGCTGCAGCCTGTCTTCTCTTCTCGGCAGATCAGAGAGTTTGCGATTCAACGATGTGGCCAGCTTTCGCATTAACAGTTTCGAATTTCGCCGCCTGCCTTTTCGCTCTCCCGAACAAGCCTTTGAGATCGTAATGATTCTCAAGACAGGTGATGCAATAACCGTATTTCCCTACTTTTCTACCAGGGAAACAGCCGAAGAAGCCCTGCAAAAACTGACCGGGTACACGGGCATTTCATCTTATTAACTCAACTCCATAATTCAACTCGTATTGAAGAGCTTCATGGCAAAAATTAGAATAGCCTTGAAGAGTGTATCGTTGCGGAAAATTCCGGCGGGTATTTCTTGATTACAGGCACAATGAGCTGTTAGAATCATTGCTGAGACTAATTCAAAATGTGGGAAAACAAATGAATAATAACCCGCTCGCTGCTCTGGCTGGCAGCATGGATCTTTTTCGCAAAATTCTCGAAACAACCCAGGATGTTTACTGGGTTATTGATAAAACCGGGCATTTTGTTTATGTCAGTCCTTCGGTTTTTTGCCAGCGCGGGTTTACCCCCGAAGAAGTTAAGAGCATGCCGGCCCTTGAATCGATTTATGCTGAAGATCGGCCGATGGCACAGCAAACCTTTTCGCTGGGTCTTGAAATAATCGACAAGGGCCTTACCCGTTTGCCAGCCGGCAAAGTTCGTCTCAGGCAGGTACATAAAAATGGTGGTTTTGTCTGGACCGAAGTGGTCAGCGAATTTTTTTTCAATGAAGAACGTGAGTTCATGTTCGTTCTTGGCATCAGTCGCAACATCAGCCAACTGGTCGCCGTAGAAGATGAACTGACTGCTTTGCAGGCAGCTGGCTAAAAACCAGCTGCCTTTTGTTCTGATAAAAGAAATATCGAATGTCCGGAGGCTCAATTCAATTGAACAACATTATGGCTATTAAAAACTATCTGCAAAATGAGTGAGGCCCGGTATTGACTTTTTTTATGTGGCGGCGTAGACTTCGACCCTTATAAATAAAGGGATATAAAGGTTACTCGCAACTGCAATGCCCTGCAATTAAACTTAAGTATCAGGAGTTCCGGTGATGGGAAAAAATACTTTCAGGTTTACAGCCATTTTCAGCCTGTTGCTGCTGCTTGCCTCGGCAGGCTTTCTGGCGGCCGACCCACAATGGGACCCGAATCTTCGCCCGGTCAGGCTTGTCAGCCGGGGTACCAACGAGGTTGTTCTCGATGATTTTCGCTGGGGTTCCACTTTCGACGGTCAGAAATTTCATGCAACCTATGGTCGCGCCCGCATCAGATATTCAGAAGTTGACCGTGTCTATCTGTGCAGCGAAGACTTTCCGCCAAAGGCTGTGGCAGCGCACATTTCACTGGCATTTACTTTCAAGTCGATGAATGGTGTCACCAGTGAAGATGGCAGAAAAAGCGATTTCGGACTGGTGATCTCGGTTACCAACCGCCTGCGCGAAGGTGAAACACCATCTTCTCTCATGAAAGCCTTCTTCCCGGCATTGTCAAAAGACCCATGGCCACTGGTTTTTGAAGTCGGCACTCTGACCGACAGAGCTCAGAACAGTCTCACAATCTTCAGGCAGACCGTTAAAATGTTTCCACTGCGGCTGAAGAAAGAGCAGGCTGAAAGCATCCTGAAAGCCGGCATCGAACAGTCACTTATCGACCGCAGCCGAGATTATTACCATGTTCTCGGCAACAATTGCGTAGTCTGGGCATATCGCATTCTCATGAAGGGTCTTGGTGACCAGTTTTTTAAAGATTTCTGGGCCCTGCCCGACAAAATCGTCAGCCACAATGTCTCTTTGCCAAAGTTTTCACCTGGTTACCTTTCGAAGAAGGGCCTCAATGCAGGAGAAAGAGTTGTTCTCGATGCCAGTCACCGGGTTGTAAAGATTCCGACAAGCATGGGCGTTCAGACAATCGACCTGACAAAGCTCCCTGGCTACGGCCGCGCGCCATCAGATCTTATTCCGCTGGTAGTTCAGCTCGAGAATTTTATCAGACTGAGAACTGCCGAAGTCGACCTTGCCAGACTCAACGACCTGCTAAGCCCCGCAAATGAAGACTTTTTCAGAGTTATGAAAGCAAGACAGAAAGTTTCAGATGAAGTTGCCGATTCGATCGAAACCATAATACGGTTAGTCAGAAAATCACCCGAAAATTGTCTGAAGTTTTACATCGAAGGTATCAGGCAGCACAAACTGAATCGCGACGAGCGCTACGCACCTCTTAACAAGGCGCTTTTCCTGATTGTGCAGTTTGAACTCAATCATTCCCGTGTTGAATCAAATCAGGAATACCAGTCTTCTCTGAAGCTGTTCGATACCTTTCCAAGAAATTAGAATTCGAGAGATTTTTATGCAGATCAGATTACCAGTTTTGCTCCTTTAAGAACTTCATGACACTTCAATGCGATTCGCAAAAAAAGTAGTTATAAGCTGACAGGATGCATGGCAGAACCCAAAATGGTATCAGCTTCCCCAATGAATTTTAAAGCACCATATAATGCACAAACTATTGAGTCGGGCAGGCTGCCAAAAATGAGCAGTTACAATCTTTTCTGCTTTCTTTGGGCTTTTGTGGCCGACTTCGGTGGTCTGTGATACAATCATCAG
>JAQUZA010000430.1 GCA_028691595.1 Candidatus Rifleibacteriota bacterium | reverse complement strand
AGCGGGCAGGTGCTCGAGGCCTTGCCTGACTCTGGGGAAATGGCGGGCCCGGTTAGTGGTAGAGCTGTAATTGAGCGGGCCGGCGGGCCTGGCACCACCCTTTCGGGCAGTGCGGGGCTGATTACCATACCCTCGCCCGGGTACAAAAAGGAACATTCAGTTGGAGTTTCGTTCAAGACTAGCACTGTAAAGAACGACATGGCGGTGGGCGGCCAGATTTACAGCGTCGAAAAAGACGAGCATCTGATGGGTATTCGCTATAACGCCAGACCCAACCTTGAGCTGTCGGTTAACAACCTTAGATATGAACGCACATCAAAACCGCTACTGACTGGCGTAGACACAGAAAAAGACCATCTGGCCGTCGGCATGAAATATACCGCCAGGCAGGATGAAACTGACTTCTGTATCGGCTTCAACTTTGCGCCGATGAGTTCAAAGGAAATGAATCTTGCTGATATTGAGCAGATTGAGAACATGCGCCAGGTATACGTCACCATGGGCGAAAAAATTTCGGATAATTTTTCAGGATTTTTGAATCTCTCTTCTGTTTTTACTAACAATCAAGAAATCGACCTTGGCAACGGCTTTACCCAGAAGATCAACCGCAAAGACATTGTTATGGGTGGAGTCGGGCTTGAATATAATCTGGCAAAAGGTGCCAGTGTTTTTGGTGAAGCCAAATTCGGTAACTATCGTGATTTCGATTATTTCAAAAAAGATTCGGTCAGACACCGCATTCATGCCGGTGCACGCGTTGGCACCGAAAACGCCCAGCTCGAACTCATCGGGCTGAACGTTACTGATGGTGACCCGACATTTGTAATTGGTGGCAGCTTCGGCTTTTAAGGCTGCTGTGATTGCTGATTAAAAGTTGCCCGCAGGTTTGCCCTGCGGGCAATTTCATAAAAGGTTTAAAAAATGACTTTTTTTTTGCTTCTTGCTTTAACTTGGGCGCAAAAGGCGTTAGAATATTTGAAATGACAGATTGGGGATCATTGCTTGGCAATATCGAATTCTGAATTTGGTGCAAACGAACTGTTTTCTGCCTTATCCAGCGGTAACGGCACCCTGGTTCTCGGCTGCCTTGAAGAAATTGATGCCAGAACTCCGCTTCGCAGTGAAGCCGAGCTTCTAAAAAAGGCTTTCAATGATGCCGGCGACCCGGTTCTGGCTTTTCAAATCAAAAAATCTTTGCGGCTTGCGGTATTCAGGCTTAAGGGCACCCAGTTCAAGGTCTCGCTCGCCGGCCTCGAAAAACTTTTGCATGACCCGCAACGCCTCGAAGACCTCGCCCTCGGCATTACAACAATTGAAGCTGCCGAAGCCTTTCTTGCTGCCGATTACTTTCGTCAGGCCGGCTGGCAAAATTTTCCCGCCGAAATTTTACCCACTTTCTGCCTGTTCTTCAAACGTCACGGCAGCATCGAAGATTCTCCGGCCCTGATCGAGCTTACCCGTCACCCTGACCCCACCGTAATCACCGCTGCCCTGGCAGCCCTCGAAAAGCTTGACCCGGTCAACCTTCAGGGAATAATAATTCCGCTTCTCGATTCACCGCAGAACGTTATCAAGGCTCAGGCTATTCAGGCCTTTTATCGCTGGAACCGCGCCGAAGCACTCAAACATCTCGTTAAGCTTTTGTTTTCTAATACTGAAGCTGAGGTTGTTCTGGCCCTGCATCACGCAGCATTTTTTCCTTACCCCGAAATCGAACCCCACCTGATCAGACTTCTTACCACGATTACCAACCCGTCGGTTTTGATGCGCATCAGCCAGATTCTCAAAAACAACGCTCACATCGATATGCCCTTCAGACTCTTCTGGGTTACCAGAACTCTCGACGGTCAGCACCAGAGCCTTGTTAAAGGCATTCTGCTGGGCATAGTCAGGGCTTTGGCCGATCGCAAGTTGATTGAAGGCTCGGTTCAAGATTACCTCAACCAGCTCAAAGAAAGAGTTCGCCGCGAAGAACTCAATATTCTCAAGGCGACCTGTCAGATTTCGGGTGAAGAAGCCGATGAAATAATACTTCCGACCCTCGATGAATTTGAAACACCACCAGTCGAGCTGTCCCCCACCACCAAACCATCTTCAGCTCCTGGTTCAACAACAACTCAGGAGCAGCCAGCAGAATCGGCCACAGTGCCAGAACCGCCATTTCCTGCCGCCGAAGCAGCAGCTCCGCCTCCCCCAAAACCAGTTGTGCCGCCTAAGTCGCCAGAAGTTGATTTTGACAACTACAACAATCTTGGCGAACAAGACAGAATTCAGCTTCTTGCACGTGCCAACGCCAGTTTTTTCAAAGAAAACTCTGCCAGACTTTCTGAGCTTCTCTCGTCTGCCCAGGGCAAAGAACTCGCGGCAATAATAAACCTGTATGGCAAATTTGGCCAGATGGGCGAATGTGAACGTATTAAAAAACTGGTGAAGGGCGATAACCCAGATATCATCTGTTCATGTATCAAGGCCCTTGCTTCCCTTGACCCTGAATATCTCTGCCTCTATCTGCCACAATTCATGCAGGACAAAAACGGCAAGATCCGTATGACTGCAACGCGCGTTTTTGTTGGTATCGACCGCGAAAGAATCAAAAGCCTGTTGACCGGTATGATTGGTTCATCTCAGGTTAAACAACGCTCACTTGCCGTAGCAACTGCAATGCTGGTTGACTTCAATATTGTCAGACAGCCTCTGCTCGATGCACTCGCCAAAGAGACCTCGGTCGAAATTATCGATAAACTCGCCATTGTTCTTTCGGCTAACCCTGACCGTGAACTGCTTGCCGCTGTTTATAAAATCGGCATTAATTCAAAAACTTCACTCAGGGCTGAGCAACAGCGAGTAATTCAGGTACTCGCCGAAAAACTGGCAATTGCCTTAAACCACATTTCGACACCCGAAGAACTCATTGCCGAAACCCAGCAGGCCTACGAAGCCGAAATTAAAGCGGCTGCCCTTGCACGCGAACAGGCTGAAGCAGAACGCCGTGCTGCCGGCATTGTCGACGAAGATGCCGACAACGGCGACGAGAGTGTTCAATCAATTCTGACTTCAGATACCAGCGATGCTAAAACAACCAGAGCCAAGGTCACCGTGATAATCTGGATGCTTGTGGCCATAATCTGGGGCGGTGGCATGGCTCTGCTGTTTTTAAAACTGGTTACGGGCGAATGATCACCAGCTTCCGGCTGCCAGGCGCACCGGGTAAAAAGCTGTATAATGACTGACCGGAAAATTATTCTGGTAAAACCTTAAATAGCTGCCATAGACATAACCATAGCGCATTGGCATATAGGCTGACTGAATCAAAAACCAGTTACCATAGCGACCGAGCACATATACCTGTTCGCCGGTCTTCAAAGAACCGATAACATTTGAATTCTTTTTTTTGCGCCCGGCAACATAGGGTTCTGATCTCACATTCAGATTACAAGCCACTGCCGCAATTGTGTTCATGCGATAAAAAGCATTTTGATACCCGGCAGGGTAACCGCCATAATAATACGACCAGTTAGCGCCATTCTAGGCCGGAGCCGGCATCTGAGCAACCGGAAGACCCATTGCCGGGTGCATGCCCTGGAAGCCGTAGGCAGGCCATACATAGGGGGCAGGACCATTGACTACCCCATAGCCCCAGGCAGTCGGAATAA
>JAQUZA010000429.1 GCA_028691595.1 Candidatus Rifleibacteriota bacterium | reverse complement strand
CAACTCTTTTGCTCTCAAACCCGATTTTCCGTCGGCATTAAGAGAGCTCAGACAGACCTTCAGAGCCCTGGCAAACTCTTCCCTGCCTCTGACTCTGGATTATATTACCGGTCTTTCATACCTTTGCAATGCATTCTACACAGCCGGCTGCCCGCCCACCATGGTTGTTTCTGCCAACGATAAAAAGGCCTGCACCGGTAGAGACTCTTCAAAGATCAAGATTCTGACTGCCAACACCCTGTTTTTTCCGCCACCATTCTTTTTTGATCAAAGAGAAAAGGCCGACGAGCTCGTCAAACTGATTCGTTCTTATGACCCTGACATAATCTTCCTCCAGGAAGTATGGGACAACAACAGCCTCATCTATCTCATCAGAAAAATGCCCGACTACCACGCCGTACTGATGCCAAGCCCATTGTTTAACCGCTCAGGTCTATTAACTCTAAGTCGAAACATGCCTGAATGCGTTTCAGCCGAGTTATACCCGTTAACCATCAGGCATAATTTTGAAGAACTGCTGGCGCGAAAAGGGCTTTTAACTGCCAGAATCACATTTGCAGGGCAACCGATATGGCTGGTGAACACTCATTTATATTCAGCCCCACCCGGAGCAGCCTTCAGGTTCGCTTTTGGCCAGTTCAAACAGATGCAAAAACGCATTTTGAGTTGCCCTGGCAATGTTATAGCTGGAGGCGACCTTAACCTTATGCCTTCAGAGCTTGAACCTCTGCTCGATGGCATAATCAGAGACAACTGCAACCTGCCCACTGCCGGCTTTCCTCAAAGGAAGAAAAAACTTGATTACCTTCTGGCAAAGTCTTATGGCAATACCGCGCTTGAACTAACCGGACGGCGTAGTGAATGGCCCGTATTTTTCTCAGATCACAGCCCTGTTTACGCAGAAATTTTCGTTAATCAGCTTCATTAATCAGAAGATTAAAAACTTCCACTTCCTGCTTTTTGCCTCTGATCGATCTAATCTCAACTCTGGAGGCCGGATATCTGCCATCAAGGGCAGCAACAACCTGTTCAGAAACAACAACCGGCATTTTTTGGCTGTCGGCGAGCGAACAAAGCCTGGCGGCCACATTTACCGGGTCTCCGATAACGGTGTTATCCATTCTGACAGCCGGGGCTCCGATAATGCCAGAAATAACCCGACCTGAGTTAATGCCAAAAACAAGTCTCACCCTGGCATCATCTTTGAAGATTTTAAGTATCCGACTGGCAAGATAGACCGCAGATGCTGCGGCCTGCTTACTACCGACGCGGCTGTGAGAAAAAACGATCAGCAATTTTCCGCCAATAATTTTGTCAACCTCGCCACCGGTCTCGCCAGCAAGGCGATAAAACTGCTCAAGGGTGTTTTCGAGCAAGGCCTGAACTTTTTCGACCGGAGCAGTAACCGCGTATTCGTCAAACCCTTCAAGAGCGGCAAAAAGAATAGTCACATCAGCTTCGCTGCCCTGTCTGGCTGCTTGAAAAAGTTCATGGTCGCCCGCAAGTCTACGCACTTCGGGGGAAACAAACTTGCCAAGCATGTCGCGCTCGCGCAAGCGGCGGGCCATCAGGTTAAAGGCGCGTGATATCGAACCAAACTCATCTTCACGGGTATCGCGCAACCTGACATTAAAATCAGAACGTTCTATCATGCTCAGGCCCCAGAGCAGGTGCTCAAGCGGGCTACTGACAGATCTACTGACGTTTTGCGCTGCCACAGCGGCGCAGACTGTAAAGAACACTGTTCCAAGAAGCAATATTAGCGCGCGCCATTCCTCGATCTTTTTAAGAAAAGTAGTAGGCTGAATTCCCCCAACTACATACAAAGTAAAAAATCTCCCCGGAAGAACGTAATAGATTGCTTCTTCATCGCCATCTACCTTCAATTTAACGGTTCTGCGACTTCGCATACCTGCCTTGAGTAACATCCCCATCCTGGCAGATTCACTTTCTCCCGAAAAGAGCATTTCATTGCGCAGATTGCCATAAGCCTGAATAAACGCGGGGGTTCTGGGTATATAGGTAATTGGATCGAGAAGATCAAAAAGAGAGGTTCTCGCCTTTAAAAGATGTTCTCTGCTGTTGTTCAGGCTTGCAAAAACCCGTGCAAGATAAACCCGGCTGATGGCGTATTCATCCCAGGAAATGCCGATAAAATATCTGATCAGCTTATCTACTCTCAGAGGAAAAACGACAAAATTGACCAGCCCCATAGAGGTCCGAAAATTATTGAGCCCCTCAAAGTTAACCAGCATCGTGTAGACCTTTTCGGGCCCAACAGATGCAGCCACATGTTTTCTTATTTCTTCAAACTTGAATTGCTCGAGCTCAGCCTTTTTGCCGGCCTTTTCTTTGTTGAGAAGCCCTGGTACGAATTCGCTTACGGGAAAAAATGGTTCTGCCGTTCGGCGAAAAAGGCTCAGAATCAAAAAAATCGGATCTGCATCGGGCAGTTTTCCAGTAGTGAAAGTGAAGCTTTTAAAGCGGTCGTAAAATCTGGTGAAGCCTTCGGGGCCCATAATGACAACGGCATTGGCTTTTCGATGCACGTCGTCTTCAAGATTAAGCCCCTTCAAAAAGGGGGTAAACACTTCAACCGCCAGACGATTGACGAGGCTGAAATCAAGGGCATCAACCTTTTCTGGCGCTATAAAAGATTCTTCCGTGGTGTCCCCGGGCGAAATATGATTCTGAGTCGCTATATCTCGTCTCTCTTCTTCCTGCAAAGCGCTCAGTGAACTGTCTTTGGCAACCAGAAACCGAAAATACTGCAGCATGTTGGCATGAAATAGTCGCGCCCCAGAATCAACACCGCTGACGAGGTTGTGCAGATCACGCTCAAGCTTTAATCTGCCGCTTTCTGAGGCTTCGCCAAGAATCATTCTAAACACCGACTGCCCCATCATGAATGGCATAAAAATAGCCGCTAGACACGCCAGCAGAAGAACCCTGCCGACCGTTAAGCGTAATCCACGGCCAAGACAAAAGGTTTGAATAAAAATGAACAGCGCCAGAGCTGCAAAAGAAAGAAAGACGATGCCACCGGTGCCTGAAAAGACTGTTGCCTGGTTGATCTTTGCGGCACTGACAATCGCCACCGGCAATATGTCGTTACCGAACATTGGCCGACCAACAATACCCGAAAGCAAACCTGAATTGATTACCCCAATGTTGCGGGCCTGAACTTTTCTGTATCCGGACATTTCTCTGGAAACGTTATAAGCTGCGGCAAATGCAGGTAGTTCCCGCAACCCGGAAAAATTTCTGTCAGCAATGAATCTATTACGTTTGACATCAAAAAAGGCGCAATAAATACCGGGTTTTTGGTTCTCGACGAGAAAAAGTCTCAGAGGCAAAGCTTCTTTAAGAACACCTAACTCAAGGCGACTGAAAAAATAGGCTGTTTTTCCGTCTTTTAGAGATTGTTTGTCCCAGTAGAGACCGATTGTTCCAGTAACAGACTCAAACATCGACAGTCTCGAAGCTCGAAGTTGTTTAAAACCTATTTTATCGGCGCTGCAGCCAAGAAGCTCGTCGAGGAGTTTCTGCGTATCTGCTAACAGGGCCGTATAACTTGCACCCAGAAATACGTCCTGCTGCTCTGCTGAAACAAGATAATCAATCTCAACAAAATTCCGGGCAAAGGCTTCTTTCATC
>JAQUZA010000428.1 GCA_028691595.1 Candidatus Rifleibacteriota bacterium | reverse complement strand
ACAGGGCGGTTCGGTAGATGATTTTCAACAATTTGTGCATCACAAAAATCCATGATTAAAGAATTATGAGAATTCTACCCGATTCCTTTTCAATTTTAAAGGCTTTATCTGGTTGCGATATTGTTGTAGAAAAAAAAGTCATCTGGTTGTTTCTTCTGTTATAGAATGGGTTTCAAATGCATAAATTGAGCCAGTTTTTATATCGACTTCTTGCCGGGCACCCGGGGGCGGTGATCTCGGTCATTCTCGCCAGTTTTCTTATGAGCTTTGGTGCCTTTTCTCATATTGAGATCGATGAAGATTTTGAGTCGGGCATTACTGATATGGAGGCTGTAAGAACCAGAGAGGTCTACCGCCGGCACTTCGGTCATGAGCAGGCGATTCTGCTGGCCTTCGAAATCGAAGGTATAAACAGGGAGTCACTGCTTGAAACCTGGAAAATTGTCGACCGTGTTCATCGCTGGCCCGAAGTTCGTCAGGTTCTTTCGATTCTTGATATGCTGCGCCCTTTGCGTAACCTTGAAGATTTTGCTGCTTATCTCAAGGATTTTAGAATTCAGAATCTTTTAGAACTTCTCAAAACCGATCAATTGTTTCGGGGCTATCTGGTTTCTGAAAACCTCAAATCATTGCAGATTCTCATTGTGCCCGACATCAAAGCTCCTGACTATCGCCATTCTCTCTATAACCATCTAACAGAACTGCAGCAGGACTTAAAAGGCGTGCGAAAGCTTCATATATTCGGGTTTCCGTATATTCAGGAGCGCTTTTTTGCCTTTATCATTGAGAATAATCGGCGTTTTCTCGTTCTTGGTTTGATCTGCTGTACCCTGCTTGCCTGGTTTCTGTTTCCTGACCTGGTGGTTCTGCTGCTGATAATTATTGCCATAGCCGCTCCAACCTCTCTGACTTTTGCTGTCTACTTCATGAACGGCAACAAGGTTAATCTTTTCACTTCCCCGATTATACCCTTCGCGTTGATAATCTCGCTCAACGAGATAATCTATATCGTCAGTTTTTTCGTTAAAGAGCGAAAAAATGAGCATCAGAGTTACGCTTATCTGCACAAAAAGAACTTTTTCAGACTGATCCGGCCCTGTCTGATAAACACAATCACCACACTGATTGGCTTTCTGTCTCTCTCTCAGAACCCATCGCCAAGTATAAGGCTTTTTTCGCTGTATACATCGCTTGCCTGCTTTTTCGCTTATATCGTTACCTTTGGCCTGGTATTTGCCTTCTTTCGTGTTTACCAGCCATGCTTCAGTCTACGGGAAACGGGCTACGAAAAATTCAGGTGGTTTCGTCGGCTGGTACGCAACATTGTTTTTCGGCATGCAAAGGCGGTGTTGCTCGTAACTGTAGTTGCTGCTTTATTGATTTTGCCGGCTCTTTCCAGGTTCACAACCCGCAATGCCCTGACCGACAGTTTTGCGGCTGCTGATCCGCTGGTCGAAGCCCATTCTTTTATCAGCCGTGAGTTTTGCGGTCCCTATCATTTTCAGGTTATGGTTTCTGGCCCGGATCTCATGAACCCGGAAAAGCTTGCTGCCATTGCTGGTTTTCAACGGCGTATCGAAAAAATTTCCGGCATTAACAGGGTTTTTTCTGTCATTGATCTGATGCTCGCTTTTAATCGACAGTTTACGGGTGAAGCCGTGCTTCCCGCGACCTCAGGCCTGGCCTACGGAATCATCGACTTTTTTGCCCAACGTGGCATTTCTGATTTGCTCATGTCTACCGACTTTTCAACGACTCTGCTGCGCGTTCATACCAGTTTTACCGATGACTTCCTGATTGAGCCGCTGCGCGAGCAAATTATGGTCGTGGCCAGCGATTTAAAGGCACATGGTCTCGAAACAGGTGTAACCGGTGATGTCTATCTGAATGCCATGATGCAGAAGAATATTTTGAAGAATATCACCTGGTCTTTTGCAGCGGCGGTAATTATGATTATTGCCGTTTTTTATCTTGTTTTCAGGAGTTTTTCGCTTGCTGTCATCGCGCTGCTGGTAAACTTTTTCCCCATTTTGAGCGCCTACGCTCTGGCGAGTTTTCTGGGTTTGCCTCTTAACCCTTCTACGGCAGTGGTTGGCTGCGTCATGAGCGGGTTGATAGTTGATGACACCCTTCATCTTCTCACTTTTCTTCAGGAAAATAAACAGCCGACAACGATCAGAAAAGTACTGGCAGCGAACCGTGAGTTGACGATGGCAGTCAGTTCGTCGTCATTTCTGCTCATGGTCGGCAATGCAATTTTTATTCTCAGTTCGTTCAAGCCATTTACTTACTTCGGCCTGATAGGAACGCTCGTTGTTTTAATCGGTCTGGCCGGAGATCTGATTGTTCTGCCGGTTCTGGTATTGGCCTCAGGGCAGAAAAAACGCGCCGCAGGCTTAATTGAGCCAGCGGCGCGTCAGGAGTAAAAACTTTTTTGTTTGTCAGCCCTGGAATATTGAGTTGAAGCGGCGATCCTGCATCATCAGAGACAGCAGCAGTGACGAGAACTGGTATTGTTCTTCGGTGCTTGAACCAAGTCTGATGTTGAAGATACAGGAGTTGCCTGAGGCGGCGACCCGATTGGCTTTCATTGAAACCATGTCTTCAGCAGAAAGTGCTTTAGAGGCTGAATAGGCCAGCCAGGTCAGCAGCATTTCTTTGAGCTGAGCGGCTTTTTCTGGGGTTGCGCAGCGAAAAATCATGCTGACTTCATAAGCATAGCCATCATTCTGCTGGCGGGCGTTGATGTCGTATGAGAATCTCAGGGTTTCGGCCAGCGCTTCTTTAAGCTGTTGCTCTGATCTGGCCATTTCTTCGCTGTTTCGATAAGCCTCTTTGGCCATTATTTTTTTGAACTGTTTGCGGGTTTTGGCGGCAAACCCTTCATAACGGTTTTCGAAGGTGCGTATCTCGGCTCTTTCCTGGTCGACCGGAATAAAGGTTGAAATGAAGCCAATCTTTTTGGGCTGGGCATCAGACATTGGTGTTTTGCCTTCAAGTACTGCCACGGTTTCGTTTATGAGTGAATAATCGCCAGCGGGAACTGTTGAAATAATAGCGTGCCCGGGGAAGGTGGTTACGATGGCTTCAGCATTTCTGAAGGCAAAGGGGTAAACGCGTGCCTGCTTGCCGGAAATCATGATGTTACCAGGGGTTGGTGCATTCTGAACAAGCTTTTGCGCCTTAAGGTTCGAAAAATAGCGCTGGTAACGCTTGTCTGCGAATTCAAGAAACTTTTCGGCGTTAAGGTTGCCTTTAAGAACGAAGCAGATGTTCAGCTGGTCGGCTGGCATTTCGCGGGCAACAATTGAATAACTGAGTTCAGATTTGGCGGGGTCAGGGATACCGGCTGCGCGAAAGCGTCTGTCGATAACTTTTTTGCCGATTACTTCAGTAATGCCTTTGCCCAGATCGAGGTCTTCTTCAAGAAAACTCGAGATTTCCTGGAGGTTGATCAGGCGAAGGTCACGCGGGTCATTAACAAGCGCGCAGGGTTCAGCCCAAAGGCCTGAAGTGCATGAACAAAGAGCCAGGACGATCAGGGTGCGAAATTTCACAAATGGTACTCCTAAAAAAGATTTGCGAGCGTGCACGCTAATTAAGGTACACTATGTCGCGGTTTGACTTCAACCTTGAATTTAGGTTTTGCCCATATTATAC
>JAQUZA010000427.1 GCA_028691595.1 Candidatus Rifleibacteriota bacterium | reverse complement strand
ATCTGCGGGAATGGCTGCAATAGCCTGATGCTTCATCTTGAGATGCGAAGATGCCTTCACCAGAAGATCAGTTATCAGTTCGACAGTAGCGGCCGGTGTTTTTTCTGTGGTAACAAGAACATTTGGCAAACCGATCGTTTGAATAGAAGGTTGCGTATCGCCGTAAAAACCGGCAGGAATTGAGTAGAGTCTGGCGGTGGAAACCTTGCCAAGAATGTTTTGCAATTGATTCTGGTTAAGACTCACAAGCTTACAATCGTGAAAAATCAGGGCATCTGAAACCGTACGATTCGGCATGCCGGCCTGAATTGTTGCAAAACCGACCTGGCCAGATGAAACCGCAGTTAAAACACGGTCCGGCGGCAGCTCAAGATTGCTTATACCATCGTCGTAACCAAGAGCAGAAAGGATTTCACGGGAAGTGCGGTAAGTCGAAGAATTTTTCTGACCCAGAAAGCCCCGCAAACTGCCAGGAAACTCAGAAGAGGGCTCAAGCACTGAAGGAGCCTTAACAAGGTGCACTACGTCAGCCCAGAGAGGCCATATAAGGCGAAGAGGAGAACTGGCATTGGAACTGAAAGATTCTTTAACGATTCTGCTCTCGGTCATGCCAAGCATCAGACGGCCCTGAATAAGAAGGCGGACATTATCGACCGAGCCATTTGTCTCGATTGCCTTAAAAACTCCACCCTGGAAGTGACTGTTGAACCAGTCAGCAAGAACACCACCGACCGGGAAATATGTTCCGAGATGGTTTCCGGTGCCAATAAGCTGATAAGATGACGAATAAAGCTGAGGAGGAAGAGGAGCCTCTATTTCGGGGGCTGGTTCGGGTAGACTGAGCAATAATATCGCCATGACTGCCAGCAGCAGAAACAGCGGCCAGGCAAATACTGGTATGTTGCCGGACTTTTTGCTTGGCATGGCATCACCCTTTACGCCCGCAAAGTTGATTGGAAAGTTTGGCTAACTCCGATCAGCGAACGATGATACGATAGTTTTCGGGCATCTTGAAATCATACTTTTTGATGAATTCATTAAACTGTTTATCGTCTTCACCTTTTGAGCTGGCATTCTCGATTTTGAGATCGCCCGAAGATGAATGTGACTTTTCGGATGCAACCTTCACCTGCTTGTCTTTTTTTGCAGCCGGCGCAGCCTTTTTAGCTATTTCCTGATTTTTATAACTTTTACCGGACTTCTTCTTTTTATGTTTTTTAGCAGGAGCCTTTTTAGTGTTTTTTTCTATTTTTTCTGCGGGTTTTTCCTGGGCAACAGGGGCTACAACAGCAGGTTCTTCTGGTGCTGGAACTGGCGTTTCTATCGTTTGAGCAACCTCGACGGGTTTTTCACTTGCAGTTTCAACTGGTTCAATAACAGAGTCTATGTCGGCCATAGCAACTCTAAGAGACTCAGTGCGACCCTGAGAATGTCTTATCTTAATAAGAGCAGCCAGAAGCATCTGCCCGGCTTTATAGTCAGTGGTATCAACCTGCTTTTTGCTGACCGGCTCAACCATTGCCAGCTCAACAGAACCAGAATCAATGCCATACAGCTGCTGGCGCAATCTGCTCATCGCTGAGGCAAGTTGCTGACCGGGCACATAAGCGTCAACCACTGCAGCCACAACAGGCTGCTGCATTGCTGCGGCATTCAATCTCTCGCGCATTGCTTCAATTGCTGCCTGCGCTTCAAGTGACAGCGCATCCACTCGAGATCCTGCAATCAAACTTAAAAACACCAGAATAATAATAAAATATTTACGCATGCTCTCTCCTGACTATTTTTACATAGCTGGGGGCTATACTAACATTAATCGACAAAATTGGGCAATATTAAAATATCGGCATACCACATTTTGTGCAAAATTTTTCCTGCATGTTGTTTTCGCTGCCGCAGTTCTGGCATTCAATCATTTTTTTCGCTTCAATTTTTATATTTTGCTTCATATCTTCAGGCTTCATGCCTTCGGGAATTCTTACCGGCTTGTCTTCTGCGGGCTGCGGCACGTGGGGCTCAGATACAGAGGTTGCAATATGACTGATACTTTTGCCAAGAAGCTCACTCAGGTTAACTCCGGCCTTCAGGCTCTTGACATGAAAAATCTCGATCGGCATCGATTTGCCCTTAACCATGATCGATTCACGCTGTTCAATATCAAAATACTCAGAAACCCTTTCGTAGGTCGATCTGGTAATAAAAAGCTCCATGCCCTTAGCCACAGACATTACGCGGGCGGCCAGATTGACGTTGTCACCGATAACAGTGTATGAGAGCTGTTTTTCACTGCCCATGTAACCTGCTGTAACCGTGCCGGTGTTCACGCCTACCCCGATTTCGATAACGGGTTTTCCTTCTTTTCTCCAGACCTCCTGGAGTTCACGAAGGGCATCCAGCATTCTGACTCCACACAAAACAGCCCTGATCGGATCATCATCACGGGCTACCGGAGCACCGAAAAGAGCCATCAGTTCGTCGCCTACATACTTGTCGAGCGTTCCATCCAGCTCCATGAGGATGTCAGTCATCCTGGTGAAGTAAACATTCAACTGTTCAACGATGTCTGTCGGGTCCATGTTCTCTGACATTCTGGTGAACCCACGGATATCAGAAAAAAACATCGAAACTTCACATTTGCTACCCCCCAGCTTGAGACCGGAAGGGTCTGACATGATCATTTCTGCAACGCTGGGAGAAACAATGCGTGACAGACTGCCCTTGAGCTCTTCATTCTTTTTGAGCTGGTCTTCACTTAGTTTCTGGGCCGAAACCAGGTCATCCATGGTGGCAGAATAAAGTTTGGCATTTTTCATAACCAGCCCGGCTACGTCAGCGCAGGTTGCAATGAGATTCTGGTCATCTCTGGTGTAATCAGGGTTATTCATCTGTTCAACGTTGATAATTGCGAACAGTTTTCCTTCGGCATAAATCGGCGCGGCAATCAGAGTCTTTAAGGCCCCCTGCCCGACAAGCCCCTTGGTTTTCGGGTCCATTTCACATTCTTTTACCCCGAGAGCCCCCGCTCCACCAGTTACCTCATTCATTTTCTGGCGAAGAAGATAGGTAATCATGCTGTTCTCTTCGTGGGGAACCTCAATCTCTTTATATTCCTTGGGCTTCATGCCAACTGCCTTGACGATTCTGAATTTGCCTTCTTTTTCGTCATTCAAAAGCAACTGCACCTTCTGTGAATCAAGGCCCTTGGATATAATTTCGACGATATTGGTAAATATCTGGTCACGGTCGAGACTTTTTGTAAGATTCTTGATGCGCATCAGAGTGGTCGTAAGTTTCATCGATCTTTTGCTGAACTCGTCACGAATCTCGCGCATTTCCCTTTCCATGCGTTCTTCCGGGGATTCAACCTTTTCCGGGGGGGCATCCGCAGCTTCTTTTTTTTCAGAGGCAGCAGCAGCACCATCGGCAGGCGCTGCCGCCTCCCCGTCTTTTTCTACCTTGAGGGAGTTGTCGAGCTGGTTGTCTTTATCTTTGCCCTTTTTGAGCATTTCATCGCGATATTTAGCAGCCGCAGCAGGATCAACGCGGGTTTTAAGGGGGCCACCAGCATCGGCACCAACCTGACCCTGACCTGAGCCGCCCATAGCCTTGATCTGTTCAAATCTAAAAAATAGATAGATAAGAAAACCAGCGGCAAAAAGAACG
>JAQUZA010000017.1 GCA_028691595.1 Candidatus Rifleibacteriota bacterium | reverse complement strand
CAGACTCAGCCGGGCGGGCTTTGTGCTCCACAACCTCTGGCCTGGCATCAGTTTCGGTTTCAGGAACCGGCGGTTTCCGGGATTCTGGTTGAGCAACTTCTGTTTCTTGTCGAACTTTTTTTTCGTGCGCAGCTTTAATGATCTCTGGCTGCTTCAGCTGAAGCAAGACCAGTGACTGAATTCGAGTGACTGATCTTTCGCCGTCATGACAGATGCGCCAGAGGATGGACCCAAGAGCCGCCTGCAAAAAAATTGCCAGCGACACGCTCAAAAACATGAACAAACGTGAACGCCTCAAGAAAGCCTGCTCGACATTCATTCGTTTAATTCAGCGGGTTTACCGGCAAAAGCGACGCTGGTAATGCCGGCTCGACGAAGATGATCAAGGAGTTCGATTGAAATTCCGGCCGGAGACTGGCCATGGGCGTAAATAATAACCTGAGACTGACTTGCTGCAGCCAGCTTTTCCTGGATAAGCGGGACAATGGTTCCGCTGGCTACGGTATTACCATTCCAGGTAATTTGGCCGGTGGCCGAGATCTCGATGCGCTGCGGGGAATTACTGCTCTGTTCAGTGCCGGCAATGGCTGGCAATTCAAGGGAGGTCTGTGGCAAAAAATTCTGCGTCAAAATATAGAATAACAGCAGTGTAAAGATAATATCAGAGCAGGTGGTCAAATCAAGCGAGAAATTCTCGCGATTGTTATTTCTGCGCAGTGCCATGTTCGTTAACACATGACCCGCTGCCCGCAGCGGACTCTTCAAGTTCGTTAAAAACAAGAATTTCGAGCTGGCGAAGATGTCGCCGTGAAAGGGTTTCGATCAGATAGGTAAAACCCCAGGCAACCAGGGCAAGAATAAGACCATAAACCGTGGTAAACAAAGCCTCGTGAATGCCACCAGCCAGATCCGCCGGTGTAACCATTCCAAGGCGGGCGACCGTATTAAACACCTTAACCATACCGGTTACCGTGCCAAGAAAACCCATAAGAGTGCTTACCTGAGCGAGAAAGCGCATCGCCGGGACCCTTCTGGTCAGACAGTCCTCCATGCGGGAAAAACACAGTTCAATGGACTCAAGCAGTGATAAGCCCGCAAGACCAGTTTTAGCACGGGCCATGGCAATCGCTTTCTTTGCCCATCTTGGCGCGCCACTGCAGGAATAGCGGTCAGACGAAAGTGTCCAGATCAGAAGCCAGCCGACCTGATATATACCGAGAGCAAAAATCATTACTCCGGTGAGCGTCAACGGGTACATTACCGGCCCGCCGGCATTGATGAAGCTTGAAAAACCAGAAATAATAATCGCCCCCTGACCAAACACTAAGTAGCATCAATAATAAATCAATAGCGGTTTAATTCAGAAGTTCACACAAATTCTACAAAACCAACCGCTTGTTAAGTAGTGTTAAGTATAACCTGTATTCTTTTTTTGTCAACAAACTCCAGTAATAAGGCCGCTAGAGCAATAGTCTCAGGCTTTTAGATGTTTGAGAACCAATCACTGACTTTTTTGCCGGACTATGATAATTTATCAGTCTGAATTTAGCCACAATCAATTTTAAACAAAGGTGTTTATGCCAAAAATCAAACTTTGCCTCGACATTGAAATTGGGAATTATAAAGAAGTCGCCAAAATTTACGCCAGCCGCCACAACATGCCTGAGGCGCTGGTAGCAATGATGCCGGAAAGCACTCTGAAAGAAATGGTCGACAGCAAAATAGTTGAAAAAGTGAAAATCAAACTGGGCACTTTTGTTGTCGGCGAAGTTGAAAGGGAACTTGCCGAACAGGGTTTAAAAGCTTCTATCCAGCATTCCTACGAGTGACTTTCGGGCATGCGCAAGCCTTTTTATGGAAGACTTGCGCGAGACTGTTTTTCTGAAATGCCTCAACAGTAAATTTTTGTTCAGTGGAGACCTACAGTGTGTTTCAACGCTACTGCAAGCCTGATTGCCGGAACCTGCAGTTACGGCGTGGCCGCCTGGTTACATCGCCGCAATAACCCAAAGCTGAAGTGGGCGGCGGTTGCCCTGATCGGGATAACTGCCATGCAATGGGTGGAAGGTTTTATCTGGCTTGGCGACCCAAGAGTCTGCGGCATCGTCAATATGCTGCTCACCATAGGCCTGATTCCGGTGGCCCTGTTGTCGCAGGCCTGGGGGCCGCTTTTTGGCTCGATCTACGATCAGCCGGTCAAATCGAGAAAATATGGTTTCTATCTACTGATGCTGTCGGGCCTCGCTTTCGTTGTAGCTGTTCGCATTTATTACTGGCCAGAATTCACACAGGTTACGCCACAAGGCTATCTGAACTGGTGGTCGCGTGAAAACCCGCCGCATTACGATCCCTGGGTCTACTCATTATGGGCAACCATAATTGGTCTACCGTTCCTGCTATGGTGGCGGCCTTTCTGGCAGAGTCTGCTGATCGTTTCATGGGGTTGGCTATGGGCTCTTTTAAGCTATCTCTTCACCGACAATGCCGCCAGCAACTGGTGTTTTTTTGTAAGCTTCTATTCGCTTTTTCTGATCGCTTATGCACTGATGATTCCTGACAGGCAGGAAACATAACATTACCTACCCTGGACTTTTGCATAACTGGTCCCAGGTTTCACTTGAATTGCACGGTTCTCTGTCATCCGCGCTTATCTCCGAAAAGGAGAAAGCCGGAAATCGCTGGAATTTTCTGAATATGCTTGACAAAAAAAGGCTGGCAACCTAATATAGTTTTTAGCTTATGCCAGAAAAGGAATTATAAAATCATGGTCAGACCAAGATTACACAGACGTGTCAGTGGCGAATTCAATGCCACTTATTTTAAACCGGCAGGGATTCCGGTACGCGATCTGGACACAATCAATCTGACCTTTGACGAGCTCGAAGCAATTCGCCTGACCGATCTTGAAGAGCTTTATCAGGCAGATGCAGCGACAAATATGAATATTTCCAGACAAACTCTGGGTAATATTGTCAAATCTGCTCACAAAAAGATTGCTGAAGCCTTGATCAAGGGAAAAGCCATAAAAATTGAAGGCGGGACAATCGAATATATGCAGAAGCTCTATTATTGCCCTGCCTGCGAAAGCACTTTCCAGGGTGAAGATAATAAAGATTCCTGCCCTTCATGCCGGAGTGCCCAGATCGAGCCGGCAAAAGAGCCATGAACGATTGTTGATAACGAGCTTTGGTTAACAGGCAATCAGATATTTCAGGAGATTCAGCGATGAAGTATGTAATTTCGGTAAGGGAAGAAAGTATTGATACAACCGTCGATCCACGCTTTGGACGAGCCCAGATGTTCGCCCTTTACGACAGTAAAACCGGTGAGTGCACCTGGCATTCAAACACTCAAAATCTTCAGGCCGCACAGGGTGCCGGGATTCAGAGTGCCCAGAATGTTGTCAATCTTGGAGCAGAAGCTGTGATAACCGGCCATTGCGGCCCCAAAGCCTATCGGGTACTCAACACAGCCGGTGTCAAAATCTACAATGTTTCGAGTCAGTTGACTATAAAAGAAGCGGTTCGCCAGATAGAAAGCGGTAGTATAAAGCCTTCTGACGGAGCCGACGTTGAAGGTCACTGGGTATAATCTGATGAAAATCGCAATCTGCAGCGGAAAAGGCGGCACCGGGAAAACCACCGTAACCCTGAGTCTGGCCTGGACTCTCGGTCAGGCTGACGAATTTACCATGCCGGTGCGTGTTCTTGACTGTGATGTCGAAGAACCCAACTGTCACCTGTTCTTGCGCTGCAACTACGCCGCTCCACAACCAGTGAATGCCGAAAAACCTGTATTCGACATGACAAAGTGCATTGGCTGTGGTCGCTGCGCCAATAAATGCCGCTACAATGCAATTGCCATGGTTAAAGGCACACCGCTGATGTTTAACGACATGTGTCATTCATGTGGTGTTTGCGCGGCAGTGTGCCCGCACGATGCCATTACCCTCAAACCCGAGCCCATCGGTGACATTCTGACAGACGATTCATTCAAACCATTCAGCTTTGCTTACGGTCGTCTAAATGTAGGCGAATCGCAAAGCCCTATGGTTATCGGCAAACTGCAGAAGCTTTCGCCCGAAGGGTTTCTAACCCTTATGGACGGCCCCCCGGGGACCGCATGCAGTGCAGTAAAAACGATTTCGGGCGCAGAAAAGGTTATACTGGTTACCGAGCCATCGCCTTTTGGTGCACACGACTTAAAACTGGCTTTAAATCTTTGTAATGAACTTCAGAAACCCTGTGCTGTTTTTATCAACCGCTCAGACGAAAACGATACAATTATTGAAGAACTGGCAAAAATTCACCAGGTACCCGTAATAGGGCGAATCCCCTTCAGAAGGGAATACGCCAGAGCCTGTTCTGAAGGCCTCATCCTGGCCGCTGAGTATCCCTCGCTACGGGCAGAAATCATCGCCAGTTTTTCGCGCCTGCTGCACGATGCTGCGATTCCCCTGCGTCATGTAGATTCCGGGGCTTCGTCGGCAGAATTGTCGCAAACACCTTCTGGTGCAGGCTCAAAAAATGGCAACTATCAGGAAATAACCATTCTCAGTGGTAAAGGCGGCACCGGCAAGACATCAGTGGCCGGAGCCTTCTCAGCACTTGCCGAAAGCAGGGTTTTTGCTGACTGCGACGTGGATGCTGCCAATCTGAAGTTGTTGTTAAGCGGGAAAACTCTGTTCAGCAGCAGTGTCAGCCTGAGTCATCAGGCGGTTATTGACCCGCTGAAATGTATTAAATGCGGCAAATGCATGGAATCATGCAGGTTTGAAGCTATCGATCGTGATCCGGCAACAGGTGCTTTCAGAGTTAACGAACTGCATTGCGAAGGTTGCGGGCTGTGCGTTGAGATCTGCCCGGCAAAGGCCATCAGCGATAAACGTAACGAAACCGGCAGATTGATGATGTCTGACGCTGGCGGCGGAACCTTGATTCACGCTGATTTAAGCACTGCCGCTGAAAACTCAGGTAAACTCGTCTCGATGGTTCGCGACCTTGCTTTTGCGGTGGTAGATCAGCAAAAAAAGGACTGGCTGATCAGTGACGGGCCACCAGGAACGGCATGCCCGGCTATAGCATCCGTCACTGGATCCGACCGGGTCATACTGGTAACCGAACCGTCGGTTGCCGCCATGCATGATCTTGAAAGAGTGATAAAACTGGTCAGGCACTTCGGCCTGACACCTGAAATAATTATCAACAAAGCTGATATCAACGGTTCAGTAGCTCGCCGTATTCACGAACTTGCCGTTAGCGCAAACTCTCGTGTTATCGGCGAGATACCGTTCGATGAGTCAATTAAGCAAGCAATTAAAGCCGGAGTTCCTGTTATTGATTTCGATCGAAACAGTCCGGCTTCTCAAGCAATCACAAGTATCTGGAACAAAATCAAGGAGACCCGCAATGAAGATCGCAATTCCCGTAACTGAAGGAACTCTCTGCACTCATTTTGGCCATTGCCAGCAGTTTTGCATTCTTACTGTCAATGAAAGCAAGCAGATCACCAACAAGGAAATGCTGACACCACCGCCACACGAACCGGGAGTATTGCCCCGCTGGCTGGCAGAGCAAAAGGCCACTGTAATTCTTGCCGGTGGCATGGGGCACCGCGCTCAGGAACTGTTTTCCCAGAATGGCATTCAGGTCATAACTGGCGTACAGGGCGGACAGACCCCTGAAACAGCAGCAGAAGCTTACTTAAAAGGCACGCTACAGACCGGTGAAAATGCCTGTTCACACTGATGACTCTTTAAGAGCAATTTAAGGATTAAACGCATAACAGGCATCAGAAAAATCTTCCGATGCCTGTTTTTGCGTGGCGATGACGATGGATGAGGCACCTAACGACGTTAGATCTATGCTTTTACCCCTCCGGGGCACAAGCGCGGGGATGACTCATAAGAAGGCGAATTTTGCACTCAAATGTGACAGACGAATAGCCTGCTTAAGCGATGTTAAACAAGCAAGCCCGACATCACAAGCTCATTAGCTGTTAAATTTGGCTGATAACCTGACAGCAAAGTGGTATGTTTTTGCAATATCATAATTGGCGATATGCCAGGAGCGCTTAGGAGAGAATTGATGAGTGAACTGCTCGTAACAGAAGAAATCAGTAAAACCGTTGGTTATCTGAAGAAAGAAACAATTGTCGATCGCGTTTCTATTTCCCTTCACGAGGGCGAAATTCTGGGTTTACTGGGGCCAAATGGTGCAGGCAAAACAACAACAATCAAGATGCTTCTCGGCCTGACCAGCATCACTTCAGGGTCTGCACGCATGTTCGGGGCTCCGGTGCCAACACCGGCATCAAGAGCTGGGGTTGGTTTTCTGCCCGAAGCGATACAGCACCCGAACCATCTGACGGTTCATGAATACCTGCATTTTCACGCCTGTCTCAGCTGTGTCAGTAACAGCCAGAAACTCATCGACGAGCACCTTGGCAGAGTCGGCATGCAGGATCATCGTGACCGCCTTCTCAATGAATGTTCAAAGGGCATGCGACAACGGGTTGATATCGCCAGAATACTTCTGCGGCAGGCCAGACTGATTTTTCTTGATGAGCCTTTCAGCGGGCTTGATCCATGTGGTCAGGTAATGTTAAAAGAACTTCTGATCTCACTGAAAAAAGAGAAAATAGCCATTCTGGTGAATTCTCACGCTGCGGGCATTCTTGAAGATGTGTGTGACCGCGTCTGTGTGATGAACAAGGGCAAAATTGTTTTAAGCGACTCACTTGCAAACCTTCTGAAAACGTCAAAAATAAAAGTTGTGGCTGATTTTGCCGATTCTGCAACCGCCTCGGAGTTTGCGGGCAAGCAGGCACCCATTTCATTCGCTCTAAAAATGCCAACCGTAGTCGAATTCGTTCTTGATGACGCAAACCGCTGTAACGAACTTGCCGGGGCGATCATGGCCGCCGGAGGGAAGCTTATTGAAGTTTCACCTGTCATGCTGACCCTCGATCAGCTTTTTGTCAGAGTTCTTTCAGAGCAGCAGCAGGCAAAAACGGGAGAGAATGCATAATATGTTGTCACGTATCAGACTGATCATGTGGGATACCTTTCTTGATGTTGCACGCCATAAAATGCTCATGATTCATGTAGTTTTTGTCTGTATTTCTCTTGGCCTTTTCAACCTCTTTGGGCATTTTTCAACAACTCCATCTCTTGAATACCGCATGATTCAAGATGTTGGTCTGTCGGTAATTTCATTATTCGGTTTTCTGATCGCGCTTTTTATCGGGTCTACCACTCTGCGTGACGAAATTCAACGCAAAACCATCTACGCCATTTTTACGCTGCCGATGGGCCGCTGGGAATTATATACCGGCAAGTTTTTAGGAACTTTGCTGGCAGCGGTTTTCAATGTTTTCATCATGCTTGGCATACTTACAAGCCTGCTTTATATCAAATTTGGGGTTGTCTGGGCCGGTTTTCAATGGGTCGGTCTATTTATGCTGCTTGAGTTTGCCATCATGACTGGCATGGTTCTGCTATTTTCGCTATCTGATTCTTTGATTGTCTGCTTCTCGTTATCGATTTTCTGCATACTGCTGGGCAACATGGCAGAGCACGTTCAGCACCTGGTTTATGAGGCAAATATCCCGTTATTGTCTTATGTAACGGATGTTGCTTACTGGATCATTCCTAATTTTGGCTATTTTAATATCAAATACAAAATACTGAAAGATCTTACCATTTCGCCGTCATTTGCTCTCTGGGCAATTGGCTATGCCGGGTGCTACCTGTTTTTTCTTCTGGTCGCCGGATCATGGGCTCTGCAGAAAAAGGATTTGTGATATGGGCAGGCATAAATATCTTGTGCTGCTATCGCTTTCATTGTTGATATCAGCGACCAGCCGACATTTTTACATTGAGCAGTATCATCATGAAATGGGTTCACGACAATTAACCGAAGGGCTTGAAATTGTTCAGAAGCGCGCCGGCGACTATCTTGAACTTAATCAGCAGGGCCCGGAGCAAGCCCTTGCTGACGAACCGCCAACACCTCCTATGCCGGCATGTGGGCATAATCATGATCACAGACATCACCATGTAACCGGCCTCGACCTGGCAAAAACGGACCATGATTTTAAGAATCAGGCTCAGAATAAGTCTGGCAGCGAGGCCCACGAACCACACCAGCACAACAAAGATCAAGATCATGAACCGGGTGTGAAGCATGAACATCATGAACAACACGAGCATCATGGGCATGCAACCCAGGATCCGGGCATGTCACCCGGTCTGGCTTTGCTTCTGCGCCAACTGGGCTTTGCTGAACTGGCCGCCAACATTTTGTGGATACAAATGGATGCCGATTCACATCGCGGCTTATGGCACAGGGTTGAAGTTGCGCTTGAACTGATCCCTGCGCTTGACCCAACATTCATCGATGCCTATCTCCTCAGATCTTTTCTTCTCGACACTTATCTGGGCAGGCATGACGAAGCACTGCAGATTCTGGAAAACGCCGTCAAGCAGGTTCCATATCGCATAGAACTATGGCAGCAGATCGGCATTTTCTGTCTCAATCATTCTGGTAGGCACGGGCCCACCCGCCGACTGCCCAGAGCACTTGAAGCTTTTCAGCAAATGGTCAGGTTCGACGATCCGCTGCCCCAGTCACCTCGTCTGATAGCAGTGACACTTGCAGCCATGGAACGCCGGGATGAAGCGGTCAGCATTCTGCAAAGCAGCGCGTCCAAAGACAATCGCGAACCTGATCAGAAAGTGTTAGACCTGAAAATGATTGACCGCATCCGCTCAGGCGAAAAGTTCTGAGCATTTGCAAGACAAGAGAAACAAAAAGATAATGGCAATTATATTAGATTGCCCTGTAACGAATGAAACTGATAAACTTCGGTACTGACAAACGATTTGTGTAACATTTTTTAAATCGGCAGCGTAATAATCTATAGAGGGAAATCCTGATTCTGATTGCAGAAAAGCAGGCTAAGCGCGTGAGCAGATGCAGAATGGCGACAATCTTGACTGTAATGCCCTGATCGAGCTGGCCAAACGTGGGCAGAAAAGTGCCTTCACCCAGCTGGTCAAAATGTATTATGGTACTGTGATGTATTATCTTCTGGGTATGAACATTAGGCATGCCGATGCAGAAGACGTGGCCCAGGAAGCATTTATAAACGCTTTTCGCAAGATCTCGCAGGTCAATACCTCAGGAAGTTTTATCGGCTGGCTGTTGAGAATAGCCCGCAACCAGTTCATTGACAAACTCAGACGCGAAAAGAAGCTTGATACCTCGGGCAGTACTTACGAGCTCGAAGAGTTTTCTGATCATCGCACCCCCGAGGCTCAGGTGGTTTCGGCAGCTGAGGTCGAAAACATCTTTTCAGATCTTAAACCGCGCGAACGAGTTATTCTAGAATTGCGTGTCTTTCAGAACCTGCCCTTTATCGAGGTTGCTGAAATACTTGAAATGACGGAAGGGAATGTGCGCCTGATTTTTCATCGGCTTATAACCAGGCTCAGATCACGTTTTAGCGAGAAGGTTGATAACAATGGCAACGGGTGACTGCGAAAAAATTATTGAAGAGGTCTCAGATCCGAAGAATCTGAATGACCAGTGCCGGCAGCACATAAAAACATGCAAAGAATGTGCTGCTATGGTCGCCTGCCTGGCCTGGGTTAAAACCAAAGGTTCGCCAACCGCAGACATGCAGCCCTCACAAGCCTTTTTAAACCGAATTGAGCAGTCTCTGAATGGCAACCCTTCAGGTGGGGGCGCGGCAGCGACAGGTGGCAGCAGCACGTTGCTTGCCTGGATACTCGGCATAGCTATTACCGCCTCAGTATTTCTGGGCATCATAACAATGCTTAACCCCGCAGCATCAGTATCTTTGAACGGCGTTTCCGCGGCAAAACCAACAGATTCAATTGAGTCTGCAACTAAAACAGAAAGCAGAATTTTAAATACGCAAACTTCCGCACCCGTATTAAAATTTTCGTCGCCCGCTGATGATGTTGATTAAAAAACGCCAGGGCTCTGTTTTATTGATGGTTCTCGTTATTGCAGCCTGTATGGGCATGTTAGCACTCAGCTATTACCGGGTTGCCCGTGAGAGTCGACACAGCGAAAAATGGCACGAACTTAGAAACACAGCGGAAGAAGCAGCAATTGCCATACACGAAGAAGCCTATGCCACCCTGCTTAAAGATCTTAAAAATCCTAAATCGCAGCTTTTCTGGTTTTTGCTTGGTGCTGTCAGTGGTGCTCGCAATGATATGCGTCTACCGTTTTCCCGGCAGCACCTCGAAAAAATTCTTCCCGATGGTTTTGCGTGCAATTTCGACTGTGAACTCAAAGTAGTCAGCTTTAAGTCTGACGCGCCCGAAAAAAGGTCTTATGCTGGCAAACATGAGGGCCATGGCATTCTTGCCATTATGACCAGAGTAGAAATTGTTAATAAAAAGGCCAGAAGAAAAGTTCCAGTCAGTCGTCACTACCTCGAGATCCACCATGACTATCTTGTGGCTTCAATGTTAAGCCCCGGGTCAGATGGTTCAGCCCTGAAAAATGTGCTGTTACTGAGAAAGCAGCGAGATTTTGATGGTCTGAACAAGATTTCGGCAGACACTAAAACCTTGCTGACTTTCCAGACCGATGCACCTTCTCTGCCGCAGCAAATTGAGAATTTGAGAGTGTTTAACCGCTTTTCGCTCTGGGCCAGGCGTGACCTGAGTCTCGATGATCTGCAACGACTGCGGATAATGGACACAACCACCAGAACCCTGAATTTGAATGGCATAAATCACTGCCGGGGTGCCATTAACCTACGAGGGGAATGGCAGATTCACGGTCAGGGTGTGCTAATTGCAGATAGCTTCACGATCGATGATTCAGTTAAAAAGGTCGAAAGCAGTGATATTGCCGTATTGTTTGCCAGACGCGGTAACATCCGCATAAATACCAAAAATGAGATTCATGCCGCGCTGATCGCCATAAATGAGAGTGGCACCGGCACGGTTGAATCAACCAGCCCCCTCAATCTGAACGGCATGATTCTGGCAGACCGGATTAACATGCAGAACTGGAGTGGCAACGAGCATATTGTCGTTTACGACCCCATCCTGGCAGATGCTGATAAGGCCTATCAGATAAGCGTATCACGCTGGGTAAATTTTCGCCGCAGCGGAGAGACATCGTGAGAACGTCGAAATATGGTTTTCTACTGACAGAAGCTCTGGTGGCGATTCTGGTTCTTGGCATGGTGAGCGGCTCAATTTTTTTTATGGTATCAGCCTCAAATCGCACAACCCTCGATGCCTATCACCAGCTTCTTAGAGAGCAGATTGCCCAGGAAATAATTATGGTTTTTCGCAGCATTGGCTATGGTCGCCTTTCAGAATGCCATGAACAATATATTGCCGATTACCGGCTCAATGAATGGCAACCGGTTGAAGCCCGCAGCAAAGAAACGGGTGTCACCAGGCCTGATGCCTGCAGCATTTTTGAGCGCAAAATTACCATACAGCAACTCGAAAAAGATGGAATCAGGGCAATTCTTCTCAGAGTAGCTGTCAGACCACAAGCCGGCCGAAATGATTCTGAGCACGAAATCGTCAGTTCGGCCCTTCTGGTAGAGCAACCATGACCTCAACGTCTGAAAAAGCTTTCACACTTGTCGAAATCATTATAGCAACTGCGCTTGCCAGCATCATAGGCATTGCAGCATTCACGCTCTACCGGGGCGGTGTTAAATCGTCACTGAGCGGGGTAGCAAACCTCGAAATACTTGCAGAGGGCCGAAAAACACTGGCGCAGATTCGTGACGACCTCAAGCATTCATGCATACCTTTTCACGGGGGTTTCTCGATCTCGTTCAATGATCTTCTGCACGTCGATTTTTCAAACAATCGCGGTCTTGAAGGAGCAGAGTTCTCATTGCTGCGCTTCAAACGCCAGGCCGGCTTTGCCAAAAAAGGCCTGCCTTCAGTTCAGTATCTTCTAAGACCTCTGCTCAGTGTTAAATACCGACTTGAAGCCAGCGCAGGATCTGACCTGCTAAAACTGATAAGGGAATCAGATAACGAAAGCGGTCAGGCTGAAATTAAGATTCTCAGTGAACGCGTCAGTTTTTTCAGAATGGCCCCGATAAAAGTTACCGGCCCGGGTAAAGGCGAAAACTGGTTCTGGAATGTTTCGTTGCAACTGAGCCAGCACAAAGAAAGCACCAGCCCGACCAGGCCACAAAACGGTATACAAACTCGCGGGGCAGGTTCCCTGACATTTTATGATGTTGTTTATTCAGATTTTTTCAATGCCATGAATAATTACCGCCACTCACCCAGAAACTGGCACACAGGCCTGATCTACACCCCCGAATAAATTCACTGACAGGCCAACTAAACCGCAAAAATTTCCTATTTTTCATGCCCGGGGGTTGAAGCTCTTTGCTCAGGCCCCTTTAAGAGTCCTTTCCGGTGCAAAAAACCCCGACGACCCTTTATTGAAGACCGTTTTCTTTCTTGAAGTTTTTTAAACTGGGCCGGAGTTAGTATTTTTCGCAGGTCCTGCAGCATCTGGAAACGGGCAACGATACTTTCTTCAAGGGCCTTGCCCTCTGCTGCTGCGATTTTTTTGACATCTGCTTCGCTTAGGGCGTGGTCAGAAAACTTCTTGAACAGCAGGCGGCGCTCCTGCCCGGCATTCATGATTTTTTCATTTTTCTGAAACCACATTCTCAGCTGCAGCAGCTGAGGATTGGTAATCTCAAGTTCATCTGCCAGTTTAAAGAAGCCGAAGCCACCAATCATGTGCAAATTGTCGAAGCCGCCACCATTGAGATTATGCGGCCAACTCATCGGGGTGTTGGTGCCGGGGCGATCAACCTCAGCCGAATATAAAACAAGTGTTACAGCAATCAGAGAGATTGAAAGAAACATCAGGGACAGTTGCTTTTTCATAATTTACCTCCGAATTCCTTTGTTGCTTTTACTATAATGAAACTTATGTTCAGATGCGGTTAAGACAACGCAAAGAAGCGTTAAGCAACGAGGGCCTTTCTTTACACTTCTTTACTGGCCGACCATAGCAGTCTGGTTGCAAAATTAAGCCGAATTGAACAGAATGTAGTTAGAGAAACGGTGAGGTGAACCAATTGAAACGTATCCTGATTATTGATGACGATACCGAACTCTGTGACCTGCTTGAGGAGTATCTTGCCACGGAAAAATTCGAACCCGTCAGTGATCATGGTGGCAAAACCGGTCTCGAAAAGGCAAAAAGCGGCGATTTTGACCTGGTAATTCTCGATGTTATGCTTCCTGAGCTCAATGGTCTTGAAGTACTGAAAAGCATCCGTGCCTTTTCCAGAATTCCGGTAATTATGCTAACCGCTAAAGGTGACGAAGTTGATCGAATACTAGGTCTTGAACTGGGAGCAGATGATTACCTGCCAAAACCATTCAGCCCAAGAGAGCTGGTTGCACGCATCAAAGCCGTGTCTCGACGACTTTCCCCGGAAAAAGAAGAAAACCGCGGGAAAAAGTCATCGCGCATCAAAATAGATGACGTGTTTATTGAAAGCAACACCAGAACTGCCACCAAAGCAGAGTTAGATCTTGGCCTTACCGAAGTAGAATTCAGCATACTTGAGAATCTTATGCTTGCAGCCGGCAGCGTTGTCGAGCGCCAGGATCTGGCGCTGAAGGTTCTGGGCCGAAGACTTTCATATGATGACAGAAGCCTGGATGTTCACATGAGCAATCTGCGGCGCAAGCTCGGCCAGGGAGAAAACGATAGAGAACGGATCAAAACCATACGAGGGATCGGTTATCTATATGTCAGACCGGAAAACTAAAATCAGCGCGCCACCTCTGCATTCAACCTTCTACGGGTCAAAACTTTTTCTCAAGTTTTTCTTCTGGGTATGGCTGACACTCATTGTTACAGGAATAATGGTAGCCATGTATGGTTACTTTTATCATTTTGAGCCCGAGAAACAGCGCCTTTTTAACATGGGTCGCGAAATGATTGAAGAGAACGGGCAAATGCTGGTAAATGCCTACGAAAAGCTGGGGGTCGAGAGTGCCGCCAATTTCAGATTACCGGGCAGTTTCTGGCTGTTTGACACTGATCTGAACATACTCTTTTCAGGCATACATAAACCACTTCGCAATCGCGACCACCAGAAAATAGACGCACTCGCGCCCGACAAGGAAAAAATTGATCCTGCGGGCGCTAAAACACCCGACATAAATTTCTCCCAGATGCCTGATTCTGGTTCTGAACCGAAAACCCACGAGATGAATGCAGCTTCTCCACCTTTCAAAATGAGTGACCGCGGGCAGAGGAGCGGTGGTTCTACAACCTGGTTTCGCGAAAAATACGCCAGGTTATTCAAAGATAAGCATGAAGAGATAAAACTGTATGCGACTCACCTGCTGAAAAGTGGTATTGCAGGCTCGGAAACCGTGGCAGGAGAATTATTGCTCGGTGCCGCAATCACCTCTGAATCAGGCCAGAAATACGCGTTGATATGCCATCTTCCCAATCGAATCCCCAACCATGCACATTTTCTTCTCTTGCGCGTCGTTGAGAACCTGCCTATTTTTCTACTGGCAACGGGTCTGCTGTGCCTGTGGCTGGCACGCTATACCATTAAACCGATTATTGAGCTGCGAACGGCCAGCCACAGCTTTGCCAGAGGAAACCTGAAAACACGTATCACCGGCAAAGCCATCGATAGATTTGATGAAATAGGCGATCTTGCCGCAGATTTCAATGACATGGCCGAAAAAATTGAAAAGCTCATCGGCAGCCAACGGCGTCTGTTCAGTGATATTTCACACGAACTGCGCTCGCCGCTTGCCAGGCTTCAGCTCAGTCTTGAACTGCTGCAAAAAAAGTCTTCAGACGCAGACCAGCAAATGCTGGCGCGCATAGGCAGAGAAATTTCCCGTATGAATGCCCTTATCGAAGAACTTCTACAATTTTCAAAGCTCGAAAGTGGCGAAGTCGGCGGCACTACCCGGGCAATCTCGTTGCAAAGCATTCTAAAACGCGTCTGCAACGATGCCGGCTTTGAGGGCAGATCGCGCAATTGCAGTGTCAGACTGCTTACCGATGAAGACATCACCATTTCTGGAATTCCAAACCTGATCGAGCGGGCCATTGAAAATATTCTTCGCAATGCCGTCAAGTTCAGCCCCAAAGATTCAGAGGTAACGCTAAAACTTCAACGCAGCGGCAGTGACGCTCAGATCACCATCACTGACCGGGGGCCGGGGATTCCGGAAGAAGAGCTCCAAAAAGTTTTTGCCCCGTTTTACTGTCTTTCTGAAGATCGAAACCCGCAGAAAAACGGTATTGGCCTGGGCCTGGCGATTGCACAGCGGGCCATAAAATTTCACAATGGTCAGATAACTCTGAAAAACAACCCGGATGGTGGTCTGATAGCCACAGTCACTCTGCCAATTGCAGCTTGAGGCCTTAAACCGGAAGTTAGATTAGTCCTCTGTCACACAAGAATTATGGGGGTTCTTCGTCATTCCCGCGCAAGCGGGAATCGTATCCCTAAAGGCTTAGATCCCGCATTCATCCCTTGGGAGCATAAACGCGGGACGACTTTATTTTCCCCTGTAGCAATGAAACGCTCTTGCGTTAAAGACAGGGTTGCGCTACACTTTCAAGGCAAAATTCACCCTCAAAGGAACACCTTCATGAACCAATACCGAACTCATACCTGTGGCGAACTTCGTGGCAGTGACTGCGGCAAGCAGGTTCGGCTTTCTGGCTGGATACACCGCAAACGCGACCTTGGCGGCGTTCTGTTTGTAACCCTGCGTGACAACTATGGCATTACCCAGGTTCTTGCGGCCCCCAACACCCAGGCACACACCGATTTTAACAATCTGAGGGTTGAATCAGTGGTTACCGTTGAAGGCAAGGTAATCAGCCGCGGCGGCAACATTAACAAAGACATGCCCACCGGCGAAATTGAGGTTGAAGTCAGCTCGGTAACCCTGCAAAGCACTTCTGAGGTGCTTCCTTTCCAGGTTGCTGATGAAGACAACGCTCCCGAAACAACCCGCCTGACCTATCGTTTTCTCGATCTGCGCCGCGAAAAGCTGCACCGCAATATTTTGTTGCGTTCAAGGGTCATTGCCAGCATCCGCAGACGCATGATCGAAATGGGCTTTACCGAATTTCAGACCCCGATTCTCACCAGCAGTTCACCGGAAGGGGCCCGCGATTACCTCGTGCCCAGCCGCCTCTACCCGGGCAAATTTTATGCGCTGCCCCAGGCACCACAGCAGTTCAAGCAGCTGCTCATGCTATCGGGTTTCGACCGCTATTTCCAGATTGCACCTTGCTTCAGAGATGAAGATGCCCGCGCCGACCGGTCTCCTGGCGAATTCTATCAGCTCGACGTTGAAATGTCATTCGTAACCCAGGATGATGTTTTTGCCTACCTCGAAAAAATGTTTTACGGCCTGTTCACCGAAATTTCCGACTGGAAAGTTACCGAACCGGCTTTTCCGAGAATCACCTATGAAGATGCAATGATGCGCTACGGCTGTGACAAGCCCGATCTGCGCTATGGTCTCGAAATTTCAGATGTCTCTGATATCTTTGCCACCTCTGATTTCAATGCCTTTAAATCAGTTGTCGAAGCTGGTGGCGTTGTCAGAGCCATCTGCGTCGATAACATCGCCGATAAATCGCGCAAATTCTTCAAAGACCTTGAAGATTATGCCAAAGAAGTCGGTGCCAAAGGCCTGGCCTCACTGATTTACACCGACAGCGAAATCAAGGGCAGTCTGGCTAAGCCTCTTTCTGATGCCAGCAAAGCCGCCCTGCGCGACAGAATGCAGGCAAAGAACGGTTCTGGCGTTCTGATCGTTGCTGACGACCGCAACAAAGCCTCGGTCATTCTTGGCAAAGTAAGAATCAGACTTGCCGATGAACTTGATCTGCGCGAAAAGAACAGTTATCGCTTCTGCTGGATCGTTGATTTCCCGATGTTCGAAAAAGACGAAGAAACCGGTCAGACAATCTTCAGCCACAACCCGTTCTCGATGCCCCAGGGCGGCATGGAAGCGTTGTTGACCAAAGACCCGCTTACTATCAAAGCCTTTCAATATGACATCGTCTGTAACGGCATCGAATTGAGTTCGGGTGCCATCAGAAACCATCTGCCAGAAATCATGTATAAAGCCTTCGAAATTGCCGGTTACGACAACAGCGTTGTCGATGCAAAGTTCGGCGGCATGATCAAGGCCTTCAAGTTCGGCGCACCACCGCACGGCGGCATTGCGCCTGGTGTTGACCGCATTGTCATGCTGCTCGCCAATGAACCCAATA
>JAQUZA010000426.1 GCA_028691595.1 Candidatus Rifleibacteriota bacterium | reverse complement strand
TCTTCTTGCCGACTTTTGAAAATATCTTAGCCTTGGAGATTTTCGAGATGTCGTTTGTGACGGTAAACGTACCGAATGCGCCCGAACCCTTTGCGTGCATGCGCCTTTCGGGTATGACTTCGCGGTCAAAGTGCGCGAGCTTTTCAAGATACCATACGTCTTGAAGCAGCATCGGGCCACGTTTGCCGGCGGTCATCACGTTCTGATTGTCGGGAACCGGCGCACCGCCGTTAGTAGTAAGTTTCTTTTTGTCGTTTGTCATCCGTAACTCCTGTATGTTGGTATTTTGAGATGCATAAGGGGTTTGGGGAGTATTCTCTGTATGAAAAATTTGAAAATAGTCTCTGGGTTTGTCTGTTAATAATTTTGCCCTCGCTCATCACTAAAAAACTCTAGCATATTTTTAGAATCAATGTGCTGGAAAATTTAATTCCAGGCAGATAAGCCTCTTGGAAAATAAAACCGTTTCAATGGCTCTTATAAATGTCTTCGCAGCACGTTGACAAGAGTAAGAAACCCACCATTAAAAAGCAGGTGGCTCTCTATTGGCCTGAGCCATGCAGTTGTGGGGGCCGGGGTTGTTCAGAGGGCCTGGCTGATCTTACTGATCTTCAGGATAATCTATGTTCAGGCCGAGTTCATCAATGAGCTTCTGGCGAAGTTCGTCAGAAAGCTGCTGATTTTTGAGCAGTTTTAATGCCAGTTCTTCTGCTTCTTCAGTATCACCGGTTTCATACATCGCTAGAGCTTTGTATGCCTGAGAGTCCGGGTCATTACGACTTTCAGTCACCTGAAGAAGTTCGGTAAAATCGCCGCTTTCTGCCAATTCAGCCAGCGAGTCCGCTGTTTGGGCGGTGTTAGGAATACTTCTGCCCTGTTCTGCAGTTTGATCGCCATTTTCGCCTGTCGAAAATTTTACTCCGGAATCTTTTTCAAGTGGCGGCTGGTCGGTTCCGCCAGGGTAAATCACTTTGGTGCCGACGGTTAAAGAGGCCCCGGAAACAATGACAGGCAGAACAAACAGTATAAAAGCGCATACCGATGCCGGCAGTTTTCCAGGAAATGTGCGCATTGAGTTGCCCCCATAGTTTTCTATTACAGCCTTAATTATACAGATGTCGGGTGCCAATGCGCAAAAACTCTGCAACAGCAAGCAAAAAACTGGCAATTTTTGCCGGTGAAATTTTGTAAGTGTGATCAGAACCTTCATTGTTAACAGAACCCAGATGGTATGGAAATTGCTTTGCTGATTGAACCCGGAGGTAACATGCAGAAAATCAACCAGTGGATCCTGGCTTTTTGCTTTGTGGCAGGTCTTTTTTCGCATACCGCTGCGGCTGAAAATACTTTGACAGGAACACACCTGCTTGATTCACTTGGCAAAAATCTGCCCCGTCTGGCTCAGAGAAAAAGTCACCGGGCCCGCAATCCTTTTAAGATAGGTGATCTGCATACTTTCAAGACTTTCAATTTTTCAAACAAAAAATGGGAAGAAACTCCGGCCCGGCTGCTTAAAACCGGCGAAAATATCTGTCTCTACCTCGAAGAAGGTCGCGAAGTTGATGATAAGATTCTTGACAGCCTGGTCAAAGAATTTGATGCCAGAATTTATCCGACGACGGCCAGGTATTTTGGCAGTGAAGCCAGACCCGGCGTTGACGGCGATAACCGCCTGACCGTCCTTCTGATGGATATCAGAGATGATTCCGAGACTTCCGGCGTTTATACCAGCGGCTATTTTAACCGCGCTGACTGCTATCTTCCGGGTGAGATTCCCGCTGACAGCGATCTGCAGACCAACAGCCGCGAAATGCTTTATGCCGACATCAACCCTTCAGACATTACCAGCAGCGAATTCTTTTCGACCATTGCCCACGAACTGCAGCATCTGGTGCATTTTTATCAGGATGCCAAAGAATACGACTGGCTGAATGAAGGATGCTCGCAGATGGCACCATGGCTGTGCGGTTATGGTCACCCACGGCAGATAAGTGCCTGGCAGAAAACTCCCGACAACAGCCTTCTCGCCTGGGCCCCCTGGCAGCAGGTTGCCAACTATGGTCAGGTCTATCTCTGGACCTATTACGTCATGAACCGCTTTTGCCGCGACGAACAGGAACGGGTGCAATTTTTCCGTCAGCTGGTTGCCGACCCGGAGCAAGGTATGCTGAGTTACGACAAGCTGTTCAAGGCCAGGGGTACCAGTTTTTCTGCACTTTTTAATAATTTCTGCATTACCAGCTTTGTAAACCGCAGTCAGGTTGATCCTGCCAATCTCTCATTTGGCGAAGATCTTGCCGGGTTCCAGCTTCCGGCTACCGCCTTTGTCGAAAGCCTGCCGACCACAATTCGCAATAACGTCAGCATCTGGGGTGCCGACCTGGTTAAAGTGGCGCTGGCAAAAAATTATACCGAGCTGAAGGTCAGTTTCGCCGGTGACCTGAACACCCTGCGAATGTCGCCACGCTGCTGGCCAGCTATGTATCTCTGAGACAGAGTCTGCTGAATTGCAGCAATTACGAAGAAACGCATGCGGCCTTTTCAGCCGTTGAAGCCGAGCTAAAATCAGCTATAAAGAATGAGGCAGGCAGTACCGACAAGCCGCTGACCACGGCGGTAGAGGCTGCATCTGCAGACATGGCTGAACTCGTCGATTATTCCCGCAGTCTTGAAAACTTTAACAACCTGCATAAGTAAGCTGGACGTTAAAGTTCATCTTTTGCCCGAGGGCAGGACACAAGTGCAGTTCGTAACCCGGAAAAACCATCAGTAAGCTTGCCCAATTATTGCCACAAGAATGTTATAATTACGAAAACTTTTGGAGAAATTAATGAAAACACAATACATATATTGGCAGGATGATGGATTTTGGATTGGCTATCTTTCCGATTATCCTGATTACAGGACGCAGGGCGAGACATTGGAGGAACTGAAGGAAAACTTGAAAGATTTATACAAAGATCTTGCTTCGGGTTCAATTCCGTCTATTCGAAGAATTGACGAACTTGAGGTAGCATGAAGCGTATTGATTTATTGAAAAATATTACTCAGTCAGGGTGCATAATGATCCGCCACGGTGGAAATCATGATTGGTACCAGAATCCCAAAACTAAAGTTTCCCAGCCTATTCCAAGGCATAGAGAAATCAACGAAAAGTTAGCAAAGCATATTTTAAGAATGCTGAAGGACTTTGACTGATCCAAGACAAGAGCATTCATCAGCTTTTTTGCGCTATGGCAAAAAATCTCTGATTTAGCATTGCCCACATCGAGCGAAGCTGCTATAACTTCCCTATGGAAAAACTCAGGCCAGTTGAGGCCCTCGAAAAATACTGGGGTTATACGACTTTTAGACCGTTGCAGTGTGAAGCAGTCGATGCTGTGCTTGCCGGGCGTGATGCACTGGTGGTGATGCCGACCGGCGGCGGAAAAAGTCTTTGCTACCAGTTGCCCGCAGCCTGTGGAATCGGTCTGGTGCTTGTTGTTTCGCCACTCATTGCCCTCATGGACGACCAGGTCACCGCAGCCAACGAAAACGGTCTAATTGCCGGAGCTTTGCACTCACAAACCCTTGAAAAAGATCGCCGCCGTATTTTTGCCCAGCTGCACGAAGGCAGCCTCGATCTGCTCTATGTCAGCCCGGAACGCCTGGTGACCGGTGGTCTTTTTGAACTGATCAGGC
>JAQUZA010000425.1 GCA_028691595.1 Candidatus Rifleibacteriota bacterium | reverse complement strand
CGGTAAAGGCCATTTCAAGCAACAGGCCAAGAAAAATCAGACTCGCCATCAGGCGGTAATTTTTCAGGTAAGGCAGCATCAGGGCAACAAACGCGATACAGTCTTTCATAAAGAATCCATTATTTTTTCTGATTTTCCTCTTACAAGTGGACCCGAATGCTGATTATAGCACGAAAAATCCGTTGAGAAAGGTTGCACACATTTTTTATTCTGGTGGAACCGAACCTTATCTGGCGACATGCGATGCAATTGATCAGCTTCATCTGCAGCAGCTCCCCCACCCTGTCAGGTAAATATTCACGCCAGTTACAATGCCAGAGACAGAAGCCATGAAAATGCCAATAAAGAACTTTATCAGATTCCCTCATATCAACCGGGTTGATGGCGAAAAAACCTGAGTATTATTGCCAAAAATCATAGGGTAACAACAAATGGTTTTTCGGTATTTTTATATGTATATTTATATTGTAAGTGAGGTTTTATGCAATGGAACGACCAAAAGTTACGTTCACTATCGATAAAAACATTTTGCTAGAACTAAACAGCGTTGCCAAAGAATTGGGCCAGAAAAAGAGCCACATTGTCGAGCAGGCTCTGGAACTCTACTTTGATACCGTTGACACTATTGTCGCTGATGATAGACTTGACCGGCTGGAAAGCGGTAAAGACAAGACTATTTCGGCTGATGATGTCTGGAAGAAACTGGGGTTGTGATGTATCGACTGGAATTCCTGCCTGGCGCTGTCAAAGACTTGAAAAAGCTCGAATTTGTCGTTCAGAAAATTATCAAAAACAAGCTTGAGGTTCTGGCAGGTAACCCGGAGCGTTTAAAGAACGATATTAAAACTCTGAAGGGCAACCATACCGACAAATACAGGCTGCGGGTCAGAAATTATCGAATAATCTTCCAGAAACGCGATGATGTGCTGATTATTCTAATTGTTAGAATCGGTCATCGAAAAAGTGTTTATGATATAGAATGAATGTTGTGATACGCAGACCCAAATTAAGCGAATACATGAAGCAAAAAAAGCAGGACGAACCATTCTCGCAAATTTTTGAGGGTTACCTCAATTTTCTGCTGCGTTTTTTCTGGAAACCGCTGCAGATGATCTCTGGCGACCCGAGTCAGGCTTCGGGGGCCACTCTGCTTCTGTTTGCGCTGCGCAAACTGGTCGGGGCAGTGATTCTTTTTGCGGCATTCGGCCTTTTTGTCTCCGCAATGAGTCACTTTGAAATCAGAACCGAGAGTGTTCTCGGCGAGTTTTTCGGGTATCTGGTCGGCTTCCCGGTGATGCTTGGGCTGGTCTCATTTTGCCTTGAATTTCTGCGACTCGTGATGCTGGCGGCCTGCAACCGCCGCGGTGACGAAGAACTCAAAGGTGCACTGCGAACGCTCGTTCTCGGGCTTGGGGTGGTAATGTTTTTTGTCGGCATGTTTGGCCTGGTTAGCGTCCAGATGTGGTTCACCACCAAAGCGAAGGAAAGGGTTGAGAGAAAAAAACTTCACCAGGAACAGCAGGAATACCTCAGATATCTCAAACGGGGCCGACAAGCCTGGAACGCCTACATTAATCTGACACCAATGCATTACATCGAATTTTCAGGGATGAACCTGGATGGCTTTGATTTTTCCGGCTACGATCTAAACATGGTGAAGTTCAAAAATACTTCACTCAAAGGGGCACGTTTTGACGACTGCTACCTGACGCTCACCAATTTTGACCGGGCAGACTGCAGCGGTGCTTCCTTCAAAAAAAGCTACTGCATGATGACCTCTTTTGAAAAAACCTGTCTGCAGAACGCCGATTTCACCGGTGCCTATATCAGACGCTCGACACTGGCATCGGCCGATTGCAAAAACGCCAAACTGACAAAATTGAACGAAAATTTCAGGCTTTCACACTGGAACAGGTAAAGCAAACGCTGCCCCCTGGCCACACTAGTGCTCTGTCAACATTGAACATGCAAAATCAGCGTCCCCGATGTCATCCCCGCGCTTGTCCCCGAAAGGGGGAAAGCGGGGATCTAAGCCTTTATAGATAAGATTCCCGCTTTCGCGGGAATGACGGAATTACTACAGATTCAAGTTTGACAGAGGACTAGTAGTGAAAGCCTCTCAAATAACCACAAACACCATAGAAAACCGGCAAAACGCGACAAGCCAATACCAGATGAAAAGTTTGGTATTGGCTTGTGAATAGCGCTTTTTTACGAAGAGCGCAATTGCCATATGATTGTTGGCGCTCGCAATAAATTTTTTTACCAGAGCGGTCAGAGATGTAATAAAATAGCTTGTTTTTATGAAATCAGAGCATTGTGAGCAGCCAGAACAAGGAGCAGCCTTTTGGTTATTCTTTATACGGTAACGATTTTTCTTTCGGCATTTCTGATATTTCTGGTGCAGCCCATCATCGGCAAGTTGCTGCTGCCAATGGCAGGGGGGGCACCATCGGTATGGAACACCTGCATGCTTTTTTTTCAGGTACTTATGCTGGCCGGCTACAGCTACACGCATTTTTCGCAAAAGCAGTTCGGGGTGAAAAAGCAGACTAACCTGCAGGCTATACTGATGCTGGCAACCATTTTGCTGCTGCCAATCCGCTTCACTGCCTCCACAACAATTCCCGAAGATCCTACTTTCTGGCTGCTTATAAATCTCTTCAAATCGGCCGGAATACCATTTTTCATCCTGGCAACTCTTTCGCCGATGCTTCAGCTGTGGTTTGCCCATACCGGGCATTGCCGGGCGACGAACCCGTTTTTTCTTTATGCCGCCAGCAATGCCGGCAGCTTTTTCGCCCTGCTTGCCTACCCGTTTATGATTGAGCCCTTTGTCGATCTTGCCAATCAGACAACCTTATGGGCAGCAGGGTATCTGATGCTCACCGTGCTGATAATTCTATGCAGAAGAACAGTTAAGGCAGAAATGCCGCAAGAAGAAGCTGCTCAGGCAGCTGACGCACCTCTAAACGCTGCAAAACCAGACAAAATAGAACTGGCGACGATTGGTAAATGGGTTGCGGCAGCGTTTATTCCTTCGAGTCTGTTGATGGGCAGTACATTTTTCATTACCACCGACCTGACCCCGATGCCATTGCTCTGGATTCTGCCACTGATGGTTTATCTGCTCACATTCGTCATCGCCTTTTCGCCCAGAAATATGCCTTTCTGGCTGATCGAAGGGCTGGCAGTAGCTGCCATACTTATCTTCACAGTGATTTTCGGGCTTGATTTTCGCAACAGGCTTTTACTCACAATGCCGCTTCATCTTATGGTCCTGTTTGCCATCTGTCTGTATTTTCACAGCTACCTGGCCAGATCAAAACCTGCGCTACATCATCTAACCGCTTTTTATGCCTGGATTTCTTTTGGCGGCATGCTTGGCGGCCTGTTCAACACACTTATAGCCCCCTATGTGTTTTTGTCATATACCGAATACCCTTTGATTGTAATCGCCGGAGGGATTTTCATTTATTTGCATCGAGAGCGTGCCGAAGAAATTGCAACCCCGGTACCTTCGACAAGACTGATTTCTGCGGCATTGGGGTTTTTTACTGCCACCACTATTATTTGTGTCAGGGCCACTGATTGCCATTTAATGCTTCGCAACCTGGCGGCAAAATTCTACTTTGAAGTTGATTCCGGAATCCTCTCTGGAACACTTGTCTGGCTGAAACATAACAACGA
>JAQUZA010000424.1 GCA_028691595.1 Candidatus Rifleibacteriota bacterium | reverse complement strand
CCTTTGAATCCTTTTCGCAGGCTCATTCCGGCGACTCTTGCCGCCAGATTATTCTGGGGTATTTTTGCTGCCTCGCTGATTTCGGCAGTAGCCATATGGAGCTGGCTTTATTCAAGGTTCTATGACTCCCTTGATTTTGAGGCTTCACTCAGGCTCAAGCAGATCGGGTCTGCACTTCTGTCAGAGGCCGGCAGCCTCAATCAGTCTCAGAATCTTGAGCTTTCGCGCCGGTCGCTGGTTAAACACATCTGGCAGCTTGAAAAATCAGCGGGTCTGATTCAAAACCTTTATTGGGTTGATCTTGCCGGTGAACGGCCGCTGTTTATAGCTTCATTTACCCAGGCCACAGCTCAAGGCCCTGTTCTGGTGCCACCCTCTGCTGACGAGGCCGAAGATCTTATCTACGATCATATTAACGCCCTTGAACGCGGCGAAATGGTTTTTCCTGACCCATATGCCTATGGGGCAGGTCGCCGCCTCAAGATAATTCTTTGCCCCCTGCTCGATGCAAATGGAATGTTGAGCAGCGTTTTTGGTATTGAAGCCGACATGGAATACCTGCGCCTTGCCGGCGAATTCAGATCAATCCTCGCCGAAGGCATCACTCTGGCGATTTTTATCAGTCTGCTGGTTGCACTGCTGCTGGCAGAAAACCTTTCAGCAAAGATTGCTGCTCTGGGCCACAATCTGACTTTGCTGGCAAAAGGGCAGAAGCCAGCCTCATTGAATCTTGCGATTAAAGAGTTTGACGAACTCTATCAGGCCTTTGTTAAGATGGCTGCTGATCTCGAGCAGCAGCGAGCCACAGTTCGGCAGGTTTTTGTGCGCAAGCTTGAAGAACTGTCTTTTACCGGTGGTGCCATTGCCCACGAGATTCGTAATCCGCTGTCGGCCATAGAGATGCATTTTGGGCTTTTGAAACGCAATATTGCCCGGCAGCATGAACCTGGCAGCCTGTCGGGGCCCGTCGAAGAAATCGATCAGCAACTGCAGCACCTGCGCAAACTGCTGACCAGCTTTCTCGATTATTCACGCAGGGTTCAGCCCCAGCCCGAAACCGTTAACCTGGCTGATTTTTTCAGTCGGGTGATTGGTCAGCGTCGTCTCGTTCTGGGAAATTTTGACTTTGATCTGCAGATTGAAGCTGGCCTTTGTGGCACCTTTGACCCGGTCATGCTGCAACAGGTTATCGAAAACCTTGTTAATAACTCGTTTCGTGCAACAGGCGGTGCTGGGCTCGAGCTTTGCGTGCAGGCAGGGGTGAGCGAACGCCTGCTGCGTATCGAGATTTCTGATAACGGTCCTGGTGTGCCCTCTGCTTTACAGAAACAGTTGTTCACCCCGTTTATGACGGGCAATGCAGATGGCAGTGGTTTCGGGCTGGCCTTATCACGTAAACTGATCGAAGCACAGGGTGGTGAAATATTTTATAAGGAAGTGCCAGACCGGGGAGCTGTTTTTGCAATCGAGGTGCCACAAAATGAAAATTCTGGTTGTTGACGATAACGCTTCTCTGGCGAGGGCAATTAAAACCTTTCTGAATCAGGAAGGCCATATTGCTGATGTTGCCGGCTCAGTCAAAGAAGGGCAGAAACTTCTGGCCATGTCAAATTATGATCTGGTAATTACCGATTTAAAGCTGCCAGATGGTGAAGGACTCGACATAATCAGGTTGGTTCGTGCTTTTGAAAATAAGCGCCTGCCCGAGGTCATATTGATGACCGCCTTTGGTTCAGTAGAGTCAGCCGTGACGGCCATGCAATTAGGTGCATCAGATTATTTGACCAAGCCGGTTTCAATGGAAGAATTTTCTTTCAGAATTCAGAAGATCGCTGATCATCGTCGTCTCGATGATGAAAATGACTTGTTGAAACGGCAATGCAAAAGTCTTCTCGATGTGGCCGGTTTTGGCAATGCTCTCGACGATATCGTCGGGTGCAGTGCTGCTGCAACTGCTCTAAAACAGCTCATTGCAAGGGTTGCCCCTTTCCCGTCGACGGTTTTGATCACCGGTGAAACGGGTTCGGGCAAAGAGATGGTGGCCAGAGCGATTCACCAGCTTTCGCCGCGTGTCAACGGGCCATTTGTCAGAGTGAACTGTGCCTCTATTCCTGAGACTCTCTTTGAAGCAGAACTTTTTGGGCACGAGAAGGGCGCATTCACTGATGCCAGGCAAAAACGTACCGGCAGCTTTGAAGCTGCTGACCAGGGAACAGTTTTTCTTGACGAGGTTGGCGAGATACCTCTCGCCATGCAGGCCAAGCTTCTTCGAGTGCTCCAGGAAAAAGAAGTTCTCAGAATTGGCAGTTCGCTGCCAGTTAAGGTCGATGTTCGAATTGTGGCCGCAACTAACCGCAATCTCGAAAAGATGGTTACTGAAGGTACATTCCGGGAGGATCTCTTATATCGCCTGAGTGTTTTCAATATCGTGGTGCCACCGCTCCGGGAAAGGAAAGATGACTTTGGTGAAATCTGCCGAAGTCTGCTTGTGCGTCTCGGCAAAGAACTCGGCAAGCCATCTTTTGTTATCGGCGACGATTTGATTCAGCGTCTTTCTTGTATGATCTGGCCTGGCAATGTCAGACAGCTCAAAAATGTTCTTGAACGGGCGATGGTTCTCTCTGAAGGCCGTGAGATCGACGGCCGATATCTCGACAATGTTAATGCCAGCCTCGAGGCCGCAGTTGATTCCCTGTCGCAGCCGGCCACAGATGCGCCAGTTCAAGACGGTGATGCAGGGCTTATTCAGGCTCTTGAAGACCTTGAGAGACGCATGATCGAAGACGCTCTGCAAAAAGCCAACGGAACAAAAAGCCGGGCTGCGGATCTTTTGAAGATTCCGCGAACCCAGCTTTTATATCGGATGAAGAAACTTGGACTTGGCGAGATTGAAGACTGAAGCCGTTTATAGGCTCATGATTTTCTGGTATGTCGCTTCAAGTTTTTTGAGTGCTTCGTCAGCGAGTCTGCTGATTTCGGCCTTAACTTCACTGCGCATTTTATCTCTGGCGGCAATCACGCGGTCGCGATCTTCGGGGCTGAGCCTTTCAAGGCGATCGCCTTTGCTGCTGTTTTCTTCCATGCGCTTACTGATTTCATTGCGACGATTTTCGATGTTCTTCTTGAAGTTATTATAGCGCTCAGTGGCTTTGGCTTTGCGTTCATTGAGCTTTTCCTGATTCATGGCAGGCTTTTCTGAGCCATTTTCTTCAACCTTGGCGAGGCCTTCTTTCTGTCTTGATTTCTGGATGCGATTCGAGGCTTTGCCAATACGGGTTTCGAGTTGTGCCAGCTTTTCATTGAGTTTTTCAAAGCGGGTTTTGATGTTTTCGAGCATCTTTGCCTGGCGATTCTCAATATTCTTAATCATCTTGTCGGCATTTATTTCTTTGGGGGCCTTAGCTGCACGGCCCTTAGGAGCAGTAGTCTCCGGAGAAGCTGTTTCTGGGGCAGCAATCTCGGTTTTTGTAACCGGTGTTTCCTGGGCGGTAGCGTAAGAGGGCATAAACAAAGCAGTTACGAGTAAGGCTATGCTGAAAAGATTTTTCATGATTTTCTCCTGAATTTGAACTTGACTACTTAATTAGCAACCAGCATGCCAAAGATTCAAATATCGATTATTGGCTGAAAAGCGTAACTATTTTCCTTCTCGTGTCAAAATATTGACGCTCAAAGCCCTAGCTTGATGTCAAAAA
>JAQUZA010000016.1 GCA_028691595.1 Candidatus Rifleibacteriota bacterium | reverse complement strand
TCGGATGACTTTGAAATGCTGACGGGGCTATCAGAAAATGGTGACTGGGCCTGGATATTTGCGGTTAAAGCAAGCAGAAGGAGGGTGAAGAGAAAGATTTTAGATTTATAGAGATTCATGTTTTTCTCCGGTGGCCGGGCTATGGCAAGGTCAGGCCGGCAATTTAAGAGCGATGAACATTAAGCTGTTTCATTTCTTTTCGTTCAGTACATTAATCACTCTAACTATACCACTCAGAGGGGCACAAAGTTTGCAAAAATTGCAATTGAGTGACTCAGGCAAATAATGTATGATGCCCTGAGAACAATCTGGAGCCATATTTTTTTGCGAAAAATCAACGCTGTCATTCTGCTGTGGTGTTTTTCTTTTGCCTGTTTTGTCTGGGCAGCAGGCTTCAAGACGCAGGCAAATCTGCGATTTTCCCACAAATCCCACGAGAAAAATTCGGTTAACTGCGCCGTCTGTCACGTTAACCGTGAAACCGCCGATGACTCGATGCCTGGCATTCCGCCCGGTTGGCAGCCACTCAGACCCACGGGCATCGTTGCCTCAGATGTCGGGGGGATTTTTTCGCAGAAGCCTGTCGTTAATGATACTTTTGGCCGCCCCGGTGAAAAACGTTGCCTTGAATGTCACTTTAAAACCCGTGAAAAGAGCGATTGCGGTCTTTGCCATCTTGAAAAACCCGGCGAAACAACAAGAACAAGGAAACGGCTCGACAAGCTTTTCGTTTTTTCCCATAAGAAGCATGATAAATATGAATGCAGTCGCTGCCATCCGGGTATCACCGAATGGGAAACCCTCGATGGTCATGTTATAAATTCGCAGATGGAAGACTGTCTTGTTTGCCATAATGGCAAGGATGCTCCCGCGAATTGCACGATGTGCCACAGCCCAACCCCGCGCCCGGCCGATCACACCATGAATTATGAGAAGAAACATGGCATGGCCTATCGCTCGGATCCTCAGCGCTGCCGCATGTGCCATGAAGATTCCTCTTGTGTTGCCTGCCACTCGCAGAAGCCAAAAGATCATACTCTGGCATGGGTTCGTTACCGTCATGGTCTGGCAGCCAAAACCAACCCGCAGAAGTGCCAGGCATGCCATTCTGATCCGTGGGTCTGCAGGCGGTGCCATGACTGGTAAGACTGGTATTCACAAAGGTATTTAAAGAGAGTAATATTAATCTGGTGATTTTTGATTACAGGGGGGCACGCAATGGACGGCCTGAACAGAATCATGTTGCAGGATCTTTCTGAAAAAATTAACGAGCTGTGTGAAAACAACTACGAGAGTTGTGTTCAGCTGCTTTCAAGGCTAATTGCCTGTAAATCATTCAGTGGGCATGAAGGTGAATGCGCCGAGGTTCTGGTCGCTTTTTTCCACAACCGCAATATTCCCTGTTTTGTTGACGAACGTGGTAGCGTTCTGGCCGTTTCGTTGCCAAGAACCTTTGAAACTGAGCCGCCACAAGACTTTGCTGCAGATGGTCGGGCCTGGCTGAAAAGCGAGCTTGAAAGAGCGAGCGCGACCGGTCTTAAAATTCTGGCTTTTAATGCGCATCTTGATGTGGTTGGTGCCGATAACCTTGAAGAATGGCGCGATGATCCCTTCAAGGCAGTCAGAAAATTCGGCAGAATTTTTGGTCGCGGAACCTGTGACATGAAGGGCGCTCTGGCTTCAATGGCGATGGCAATGTCTGTCAGTAGAGAACTCGATCGTTCGTTTGCCAGACAATGCGTTATTCTGGGCTGTTTTTGCACAGAAGAAGAAGCGGCTGAAGGCCTTGCTTTCAAAGAACTGTTTGAAGAATTTAGCCTTAAACCTGATATGGTTCTGCTGGGCGAGCCTTCTAAAATGCAGATAGCCAGAGGTCAGCGAGGCAAGCTCGAAATGCTTGTCGAGACTGCCGGGGTTTGTGCTCATACATCGGTTCCTGAATCTGGCGACAATGCTGCTTACAAACTGGCAAAGGCCCTGCTTGTCATTGCCGATTTTGACGCTGAAGAGCGCTTTAAATACGGCCTCGAAACCGAAAATATTCTCAAGCGTACAACAATGGTTGCCTCGATGATCGAAAGCTGGCCAAAGAGCAAAAGCTTTGTACCAAATCACGCTCTTGCGCATGTTACCGCCCGTCTTGCGCTTGGCGAAACCATGGTGTCAGTGGGTAAGCGCCTGATAGCCTCAGAGAACTGGCCTGATGCAGAAATTAAGCCGATTGTTTACAAAGGCAGTTCTTATAAGGGTAAGATCAGTGAGTGGAAAGCAGAGCACCCGGCCTGGGAAACTTCGACCGACAACCCGTTTTTTCATAATCTCGCCGGGGCGTATCGCGAGCTTTTTGATGCCGAACCGGTTGATAAAATCTGGCCGTTCTCAACTGATGGAGTTTTCAGCGCCGGTATGGCCGGTATACCAACCCTTGGAATCGGCCCCGGGCATGAAGAAGTTGCCCACAAAACCGATGAGTGGGTTTCTGAAGAAGAACTCAAGAATGCTTTGAAGCTTTATGCTTTTCTGCCGTTTTATAAGGCTGATTTTTAATCAGCGAGGTTGCCGAGCTGACTTAAAAAATTACGGTATTCTTCGCGTGAGGCTTCCTGGGCAATGATTCTGGCCTGATTGATGCTTTCGTGGTTGGCTTTGACCAGTTCGATAATTTCTGGGTCGAGTTTGTTGTTGGCACCCATTTTGTCGAGAACAATAATTGTCTGCTCGTTTGACATGCCTTTTCGATATGGGCGGTCTTCGGTCAGGGCAGTAAAAACGTCTGCTACCGCAAGAAGTCTTGAGCCAAGTGGCAGGTCTTTGCGTTTCAATCTGAAGGGATAACCTGTGCCATCAAGTCTTTCATGATGATAAGAGCCGTATTTGTTTATGGCTGACAGGTCTTCAATGGGTTCAAGAGCGCGAAAGGTGTAAAACGTGTGGCCGCGCATCAGATTGAATTCGTCGTCGGTGAGCTTTCCGGGCTTTTCAAGAATTTCAGCCGGGATGGCAAGTTTGCCAAGATCATGCAGGTAACCGGCGACCTTGAGTTCGAAACATTCATACTCATTAAGACCGGCCAGCATGCCGAGGTGTTCAGCCGTCGCAGAAACGCCGCTGGAATGGGTAGCGGTAAAGGGGCTTCTAAAGTCGATCATGCGGCGGATCAGGCTTGAAAATGACAGCAATTCGCGCTGATTCATGTGAATTGATTCAAGGCGAACCGACTGCTCGAGCTGCTTGCTGATCAGCGGTGAAACCAGATCGAGCCAGAAGTATTCTTTGTCAGCCAGTTCAAGGAAGGCTTCAATAAGTCGTGGCTCAAACAGAGCATCACCCGCTTCAATAATTCTGGCTTTAATAGCTTCGGTCTGGCCGAGAATCCCCTGATCTCTTCTTATCAGCAGCGCAATGTGGTCGGCCAAGACAAGAATGCGGCTGCCAAGCGGAACCTGCCAGCCATTGCTGAATCTTCCCTGGCCACCGGCCCAGGGGGTGTGGTGAAACCTGATAAGTTCAGCGGCCCGACGCATCGGTTCAAAAATGTTTATGAGCTGGTAACCCATTTCGGCATGGGCTTTGCCGTTGGCATATTCGAATTTAAGGGTTTCCATGCGCTCGGCCAGCGAAATGGCACCAATATCATGCAGAATACCGGCGCAGACGATTTCGTTCTGCTCGACCACCGGCAGTTCGAGCGTGTCGGCAATGCGCAGAGAAATGAGAGCCACCTGCTTATGGTGGTCGTTCAGCACCGGGCTGATCCAGTCAAGGATGTCAGACAGGCAGTTGAGAAAATCGAAAAGTCTTATGCGGTATTGAGGTTTCATAATTTAAGCAATGCTAGAATTCAGCTAATTATAAGCTATCATGACTAATTTTTCACGGCTTTTCTATCTTCAAATACCTCGATGCTGAGCTGTCAAAAGCAGGCGGCTCTCCAACCCAATGCATTTATTGAGTTTTGCCCAACAAAGCAGTTTTTTCAGATAATTGATGGCTCATCATCCGCCCGGGTCTGATTTTCGTCAGTCGCGGGCTTGCCGAGAAAGGTGACCTGATCACCGATAACCTGGGTCATATATTGAGTTTTGCCTTCGCTGTTCTGATAACTTCTGGTTTCAAGTCGACCTTCAACCAGCACTGATCGGCCTTTTTTGAGATAACGGTTGCAGATTTCGGCGGTATTGTTCCAGACAACGATGCGGAAAAATGTTGTTTCTGATTTGTTCTCACCCTCTCTGGTGCGCCAGCGCTTGTTTATTGCCACCGGAAAGGTTGCCATAAAGCGGCCATTGGCTGTTTCTTTCATCTGGGGGTCACGAGCGAGGTTGCCTGCCAGAATTACGCGATTTACTCCTACCATATTCTATTCCTCCTGATTATTTTTGATGACCGCAAACAGGTCTCACTAATAAATCAATTGAAAATAGAAAAAGGGAAAAAATAGTTGTAATTTTTTTCTGGTTTGTTGGCAGATCAGATTCGACCGCGCAAAGAGTAATAAACCAGGCCGATCCACTCGTGAATTGCCGCATTCAGGCCGGTGATATTGTGCTCCGAGGCGGAATAAACTCCGTCTGGTGTGTGAACAGGGGCAGGAAGAACCTCAAAACCTTTTTTGGCAAACGTAAGAACCGATCGGTAGATATGAGCATTGCTGGTTACAAGCAAAATGCTGTTGATGCCGGCTTCGCTCAGAACTTTATGAATATATTCAGCTTCAGTTGCAGTTGTTATAATATCTTTGCTGATAAGAATGCTTAAACTTGCGGGGTCTATCGACATCATGGCGGTAAAACTCGCTACCCATTCTGCTTCTGCGTGACCATTGATCTTGGAAAATCCGGTGCTGATAACGAGCCTTGGTGCCCGGCCCTGCTGCAGAAGATTTACGCCGTGGCTGACCCGTTGGTAACCACTGTAACCGGGCATACCATTTAGCATTGCCCCTGACGCAAGTACGACAATGGCATCGGCATTTTCTTCAGAATGCTTCATCATAAGCGGTTCGGCAAGATAGCCACCCAGTGGGAAGGCAGAAAGAATTATCACAAAAATTGCCAGAAGCAGCAGACCATTGCGAAAATCGTCGAAGTGGTTTTTGTGAAATGGGTCTGACTGCTTGTGGCTGACTGCATAAAAAATCGCACTGAGAGTAACAAACAATGCTGCAAAGAACTGCTGCTGGGGAAGATTGATTTGCCCGAGGGCAATGAAGAAAAAGAAGGGCAGTAAAATCAGAGATAGTCTTTTCATGGTCATTGTTCGGGCCTTATGCGTGTATTTTGCAGCTGACGGCTGCGAATGTCATATTCTATGAATTCGTGGCACCAGGCAAGCATGTCCTGACGCAACTGGAAATGTTGTTCGACGCTCTCAGGGAAATCGAGGTTGTCGAGAATGCGCTCAAGCTGGCGGCGGGCCCGGAAAAATACCGTCTGGCCCCTCGAAATAATCAACATAAAGTCGTCAGATTTTGAGCGGGTGAGAATTGAAGAATGCAGAATCATTTCGGCAAGAACGGCAGTGGCCAGATATCTGTCTTTAACGGGTTGCCCGATACGAATTTCACCGGGGGCAGGCGGCGGGTCAAGGTGCTCGCTGATGCGATTTAAAATCTCGTTCCCACAGAGCGCCATGAGAAAAATATGCGATTGCAATAGCCTTTCGGGCTCTGCGGCAAATGAGGGTCGGTCGAGGTCGATCATCAGGTGATAGATATTCTGGCTGTCAATGCTCAGGATATTAAGGGGCAAGAGAGTTGCTTCGTGCTGTTCAAGGTTTTTAAGAGGCTTTCTGCGGCATTCACAGAGCATTTCATCCATGGCTGCCAACGTTGGCCCGTGCCTGAAAGGGTTGTGCTGCTTTGGGGCAGCAGGAATGCCGGGTTTGGATACATCGGGCTGAGCTTTTGGTCCCGAAAAACTGATATTTTTGTCAGGAATTTTGTCAGGAATAGCCTCCTGGCAGGGTAGTTTTGCCGAGGGTTCAACTGTCTCGGGCCTGGTCGAATTTTTTCGCTCAGAAGTCTGCATCTGCATGCGGTTATAGCGCCCCAGCAAAAAAAGGAAGCAGGCATAAACAAGGGCAATGAAGACTCCCGGGATATTGCCGACATAGAAGAATTGACCAGGTATCGTTTGAAACTTTTCGAGCAGCAGAAGAATACCGTCGAGCACCAGCGAGAGGCCGGGTGCGATAATTATCGAGGCCGAAGGCCAGAAAATCGATAAGACGGCTGTAAAAAAAGCAACCGGAAGAATGTAGCTGAAAGACCAGATGATGAGAGGATTGACAAGAATCGCTGCCGTTGAAACCGTGCCAAAAATATAGGCAGTCATTGGCAGAGTGCCGATGTTTGCGGCTAAAGAAACTCCGAGATATCTCGCCAGCAGGGCCGGGCAGTAAATCTTTTTGAGTGATTCTTCAATTGGCCCACGCAGGTAGACAATGCTCATAACAGCTGTAAAGCTCAGCTGAAAAGCGCTGTTAAAGATCAGGGCCGGCTTGAATACGAGAAGAACCAGACTGGCTATTGCCACAGGCCGAATGGGCGAGGGGTATGCTTCGATATGAAGAACGAGTGCCACGCAAAGATACATGATCAGAGCACGCCATACCGACGGGCTTCCTACGGTAGTCATGGCGTAGATTGTTAGAAAAACCGCGATCATTATACTGCGCGAAACCGGGGGTACTTTCAGCCAGTGCAAAATCGCCGCCAGAAAAACAATGACTACCATTATATGCTGCCCTGAGACGGCAAGAAGATGGCTGATGCCTGTTTCTCTGAACAGTCTGCGGTCCTGGTTGTTGATCTGGCTTGTGTCGCCAAGTATGAATCCGATTACGATGCCTGCATGACGCGAAGGCAATACTGATCTGAGGCCATCACGAAGTTTCCGCTGCATTCTGCCGGTCAAAGAATAAGCAGAAAGGCTGCTGGTGATATTTTCGATATGATCTGCCCTGAAAACGGGCGGGTTGCCGGGTGAGCCGATTGAGAACCCGCCATGCAGCGAATATGTTTGTTCGGGTTCGGGCATGAATGGAGGTTTTTTTACATGGCAGTCGACTGTTCCGGGTAATGAAACCTTCTGCTGTTCAGAAGCATAAGAGGTATCGATCATTTTAAAGCTTATGGATCCCGATCTGCTCAGATCGAATTCGCCCTTAAAGCGCCCCTGGAGCTGGCCCTGCGAGCCATCGAGTCTGAGCAGGTGAGTATATTCCGCAGCCGGAACAGCGAGAAGGTTGCCGTAAAATACTGCCGAAAGAATGGCTGACAGGCAGATAATAAGTGAGCGCCAGTTGCCGAGAGCCTCAATAAAGCTGAGAATCAGGCAACAGACTGTCGCGACCAGGAGCGCGGTATGCATTCCCGGCGGTATAAGCTCTGCCAGAAGAAGGCCCGAAGCAAAAAATGCGGCAAAAAGAACAACAACATCAGGTTGGGCTTTTTGCATTTTTTTCAGGCTGGTGTCATTCATTGTTGTTAAGCCTTACGCCAGCTTCTTTAAGGCGCTCTATTTTTCCGGCTCCCATGCCTTTAACCCGGGTATCGAAATCTCGCCAGTCAAAAAAAGGTGCGGCCCTGCGTTCACGCAGAATCAGGTCGGCTGTTTTTGAGCTGATACCGGGGCAGGCAACAAGATCTTCGTGGGTGGCTTCATTGATGATAACATGATCAGGGGCTTTGGGCCCGGGTTGTTCGATGCTGTCGATGGTGATCATCGGTTTTTTCAAATCAATAGTCAGCTGATGCGAACCCTGGGCAACATACCCTTTTAGAGGTATTGAATCAGGTCCGACCAGCATAACACCGATACCTGCCAGCAAAGGAATCAGGCAGAGTATTCGCAAGCTGTTTTGCTCTGTCGGGCTTATTGAAAGCAAATTCTCAGTCCTTCCCCGGTGCTTAAAAGTCTGACAGGGTGCTTGCCCAGGCTTCTTTTAACCTGCTTCAACTCTTTCAGCACATCGAGAGGATTCTGCTGAAAAGCGGCCCGGTCAAAGACTTTCTGATTCCAGCCACCATTGCCCAGCGAAAACCTGACGCAGATATATTGGCCAAAAGAATTGATGATTTCTGAAAAATTTAGGGCCTGAATGCCGGCAAGCCCGGCTTCATTGGCAGCAAAAAGTGGGGCGAATGGCATCAGGCAGGCAAATACCAGAGCCGACTCGTTTCTGGTAAGCCCGGCAGATGGTGGGGAAACTCTCACCGCGTGGCGAAGTGTCGCCAGGGCTGATCTGGCATCGTTGCGCTGAAGTATGTGGTCTCTGCCCTGAATTGCGGCTTCCAGCCATGGAATTGCAGAAAACTGGCAGTCGCCGCCCCGCAGATTTTTGTGCAGCTTCGCCAGCCATTTGAAGGCAGGTTCGAGAAGCTGGGGATTGCCACCTTCGTTGCGGGTTTCATCGCTCACCAGGGCAATTCTGCATGCATCGAGGCCGTATTCTTTCTGGAGGTCTGGTTCAAAAGGGGTAAGGCATGAGAACGGTGAAGCCCAGCCTGCCGGGTGGGCAGACCATAATTGCTCAACCCGCAGCCGGATGTCGTCATTCAGGAACTGCTGACAAAAGAGAGCAGGCCATTGTCTGGCCTGCTTTTCTATGCTGTGAGGGTTGTATCGGGCAGTCAACGGGTCAAAAGGCCCCAGAGCTGCCGGGTCTTTTCGTTTTCGATGCCCGCGTCAGTAGTGGCGAAGAAGAGAAGCTCACGGGCCTGATTGAGGATTGCGGGCTCGCGCAGGGCTTTTCCGCAGGCAATCAGAAATCTTATCTCGAATATGAAGAAATCCTGGTCAGTTGTGGAGGCTTTGTTTTCAACTTCAAGCAGGTCTTTCATCGCCTTCTGGTAGTCGCCGGATTTGTATAGCTGCAGAAGTTTGACGATTTCGTTGGCGGTTGCAATGTTCTGGGTGATTTCTTTGCGGCGGTCAGGGTCAGTAATGTGGCTGGCTTCTTTTTCGGCCTTTTTTACCCATTCGGCATCGTTGTCGAGATTGAAGAATTTTTCATGGGCGATCGACAGGCTGAGGCTGACGATTACCTCGTTAATTTCGTCGCGGGTATGAAAAGTGCCAGAGGCAAGTTTGCGATAAAAATCAACACTCGACGAAAAGGTACTGCGGGCATTGACGAAATGGCCATAAGCCTGTTCGAGGTCGCCCTTGCTGAAATTCAGAAAACCTTCGGCCAGAAGCTGCGTCTGCTGCTTCTGCATGCGGTTTCCGTAAAAGGCAAACCCGCCAGCACCAATGGCCGCTGCCACAATCAGCAGAAACAGTATCAGCAGGGCACTCCCGCTGCGTCTAAGGCTATTCACTATCTTCACCCTGGTCATCACCGTCGGGCTCATCCTGAGGAATCGGCATATTGGGCATGGTATTGGTTTCGTGTCTCATTTCGCGGGCCTGGTTAACGAACCACAGAATAATACCCTGAGCACCTGAACTGCCGTAAATAATCTGTTCAAGAAACTTGTTACTTTGCTCGACATTGCCAAGCAGGCGACTGGCACCCGCCAGAATATACATTATTTCGAAAACCCTCGATTGCGGAATATTCTCTTTGGGAATTCTGGTGCCATCAGGCATAAAAGCATCATCTACACCAGTGGCGGCATTGGTGATGGTTAAAAAACTGACAGCTTCTTTGAGATAGGCTTTTTCGAAATCACGGTAATGTTGCTGTGCTTCTGGAGCGGTTGACTGCTCAGCGGCATCTCTCGCGGTCCAGGCTGCATTAAGATAAGTATAGCCGAGCAGACGGTGATTCGCTTTTCTGGCTTTGCTGCATATTGCCGCCAGTTCCCAGGATCTGATGGCAGCTTCGAGGTCTCCGTCTTTCTGCAGTTCGTTAAAAGGCTTGCCTTTGCCGGCCAGACCGCCGGCAACACGTTCGAGAAGCGGTTTGATCTGGCGTAGAATTGCAATATTAGTCGGGGTAAGTTCGCGCAGCTTTTCGGCTTCGACATCCTTCCAGATCTGCTGGCCTGATGATGCTGCTTTAACCCGGTTGGCGGCTTCCCATTGTGATTTATGGTTGTCAAGAAACGCTTTGCGTCGAGCGTCTTCCTGGCTCATTAACGGGCAGAAGAACTTGTCTTCGGCAGCGTAATAGCAGTGTGGGCAGACGCAAACATTGAAGTAACGAGGGTTGATGCTGCCCAGATAGACAGGGCGGTAGTCGATGTCGCGCTTGTCAAGACTGAACTGCTTTTTACGTAGGAGATACCGCTTGAACTCTTTGCCGCAGATTGGACACACTATATCTTTTGGTACAAAAAGTTTATCGTTTAGAGCCATAAATTACACCGTCTTTTCTGGGTAGGTTAAACAAATAAATTTACACTACCATAACTCAATTCTAGAGAATGCGCAACAGTTTATGAACCTGAGGAATCCATCTTACCTGAAAAAAACAGGGCTTGAAAATTTGAATCCAGTTGATTATTGTGCCGGTATCCCAGTCGCTGATATGGGCTGGAAACACAGCCCACGGCTGGAGAATAAGTGTGTAATCATCGGTTCTCAGACTGCTTAGAGTGCTGAGGAGTTTCTCCGGATCGTCGTCAACATCTATGACCAGACGAAAATATGTATTTTCAGGGCTGGTCTGTTCGATAATCTTTTCAAGAGTTTTGCTGCAGCGGACCATACCTTTGCCGGTGTTGCACTTAAGATCTATACACCAGCGGTTAACCAGGGGCAGTAACCTTGAAAACTCAGCTAATGGTGTGCCGGAAGTCTGTATGAACGTCTGCATGCCGGCACCCGAAAAGATTGGCAACAGTTCAGCCAGAAAATCAGCCTGGTGCAGAGGGTCATCGCCAATCAGTGAGATGCAGAAAAACTGATCGAGCGAATAGGTGTCAGAGAGCATCTGAAACAGACGACCTGGCGAAACCGGGTTTCTGGCAAACTGGTTTCGTTGCCCGGGCAGGGTTCTTAGAACAAATGTATCTTCAGCCGGCAGTTCGCCAGCAACCGGAGAAAGTCTGATAAAAATCTGTGGGGTGCCCACAAATAGACCTTCACCCTGAATCGAAGCAAATACTTCGCTTATGAATCCTTTGTTTTTAGACTGTTTCAAAATGTTTCCCCAGCATGGTAGCAAGATCATGCTCGTTAATTATCGGTATTTTATGCTGCAATGCCTTGGATTTTTTGGTAGAAACGTAGTCAGGGCTTTCAAGAGAGCCAATCAGCAGATAGTCAGTCTTTGGTGATACCGAGGATTTGGTCTGGCCACCATGACTTTTAATCAACTCTTCAAGCTGCCGGCGTGGCACAACTGCTTCTCCGGTTACCACAAAAGATTTGCCGTTCAGTTGTTCGCCGGCCCTCTGACTGGCAATCTCGGCAGCAGAGGGCCCCTGCCACCATTCTTTGAGAGCATCGAGGAGTCTCTGGTTCTGAGAATCGTCGATAAAGTCTCTGATGTTCTGCGCTACCCGGTCTTTTATGCCTTCAATTTGCACCAGGGTGCCCATGTCGGCTGCCAGAAAAGCTGCAAATGACTGGTTGAGTCTTGATGCGATTTTTTCACTGACAACAATGCCGACATTGGTGATTCCCAGTGCTGATATCAGCCTGAATAGAGGCTTTTTTGCCGCTGCGTTCAGACTGGCACAAATTTTTACCGCCGACTTTTCACCCATGCGTTCAATCTGGGCCAGAGATTCAGGGCTTAGAGAAAGAATATCTTCAAGAACTTTTATCTGGCCTGTTTCAAGCAGTCGATCAACAAGCTGGGGCCCAAAATTTTCAATTTCGAGCTGAGTTATGAAATGAATGATTCTTCTGGCAATTACGCCCTGACAAAAAGGGTTAAGGCAGCGAACAACCGTTGCTGTATCGTCATCTGTGCCCTGCAAAATATCGATAGCCTGATTGCAGGACGGGCAGAAAGCTGGGGGGGTTATCTCGCTTTCATTACCACTGCGTTTTTCTGTCAGGGCTTCAACGATGTAGGGAATTATGTAGCCAGCCTTTTCAACCACGACCTGGTCACCGATGCGGATATCTTTTTCTCTTATCTGATCAAGATTGTGAAGTGATGCACGCGAAACTGTCGTGCCACCAAGCTGCACCGGCTCAAGATTGGCAACAGGTGTAAGTTGCGAACGGCCAATCTGCCATTCAACCGAGAGCAGTCTCGATATTGCCCGCTCCTGTGGATATTTGTAAGCAATTACCCAGCGAGGTGCCCTGGCGGTATTGCCAAGCTCCTGCTGCTGTGCCAGACTGTCGATTTTGATTACCACGCCATCGATGTCAAAGTCGAATTCACTGCGTCTTCTGGCAATGTCTTCTATGAATTCCCATATTTCAGAGGCTGAATTACAAACTTTCCAGGCTTTATTGAGCTTGAAACCCTGCTCTGCAAGGAAGTCGAGAACTTCGGAATGCTTTTTAAAGCCAAGATCAAACGCCTGCGCAATGCCGTAGACCATTACCTGAAGGCTACGACTGGCTGCAACTGCAGGGTCGAGAGACTTGATCGTGCCCGCAGTCAGGTTGCGGCAGTTTTTGAAAGGTTCTTCGCCGTTTTCGCTGCGCACCTGATTGAGCTTTTCAAGAACAGGCCGGGGAGTATAAATCTCGCCACGCACATCCATGTCGTAAATGCCTTTTATCGACAGCGGCAGCGACCTTATTGTTTTGACATTAGCGGTGACCAGATCGCCTTCAAGGCCGTTGCCACGCGTTGCACCACTGTCAAAAATACCATTTGCGTAATGAAAAGTGCCAGATACACCATCGATCTTCAATTCGGCGACCACCGGAAAAGGGTTTTGTCCAAGCAGTTTCTCGCAGCGTATCAGCCAGTCATTAATATCACCGGCAGAATAAGAATTTTCTATGCTCATCATCGGCACTCTGTGTTTTACGGGGCTGAATGAAGTGACGGATTCGCCAACTCTTTGAGTTGGCGAATCTGGAGTAATCAGTTCGGGGTGAGCGGTCTCAATCTCTTTGAGTTGCTCAACCAGTCGGTCAAATTCACCGTCGGATATTTCCGGCTCAACCTCGACATAATAAAGATACTCGTGTCGGCGGATTTTGTTGCGAAGGGCTTCCAGTCTGCTTTTTAGTTCATCCATTTTAGTCTACCATCGCTGTATTGATAAATTGCACGCCTTTATCGGTGCCAATCCATAGAATGTCACCGCTGGCTGCCAGCTTTCTTACCCGGTGTGAAAAATCCCCTGAGCTGGGGGTTATCAACTGAATCCGTTCATCTTTGATTCGGGCCAGTCCTTCGTCGGTGCCTATCCAGATTGCCTGACGGTGAGCGATTATTGCATTGACCCGGTTGGCAGGCAGACCGTGAATTCTGGAAAAACTCACAAGGTTGGGAACGAACTCGTTGAAAAAACGATCTATTGGTGTTGACAGCATTAGAACGCCACGGGCAGTTCCAAGCCAGAGATTGCGGCCGTCAAAGGCCATGTCGGTTATCGGCCTTGAAATAACCGACCGGGCATGATCGACATTTTTCCAGAGTTCGGGGTTAGAAGCGGGAAAATTAATATTCCAGATACTCAAGCCACGATCATGGGCCGCAACAAACCAGCTCGAAAATCTGATAATCTTGTGACACCAGTTGTTGCGCAGACCGCCGTTAGTATTTTCTTCGTTGATGGTTTCAAAGACGCTGTCTGGCTTCATGAAGGCGGCACCTTTCTGGGTGCCGGCCCATATGGTTGTGCCATCGGATTGCAGGCTCCAGATAACCTGTGATGGAAGACTATCAGATAATTCTGATCTTACAAATCTTCCTGATTCATTTTGTCGGCACAGGCCGGAGAAGGTGCCTGCCCAGAGCACTTTGCCGTCGTAGGCAAGACATTCAGCGTGAGAGAACGGGAAACTGCCTTCATCGATCGAGTAATGCCTGATCAGTTCATCCTGGATTGAAGTAATTCCAGATTCGTGGGCGATCCATACCCGCCCGCGCGGGTCAAAGAGAATGTCGTTGACCGGAGCTGTTTGGTAGATTTTGCTGAACGGAATCGACAGTGCTCCCGTGGCTTCTTTGCTGTCAGAAATCAATTTGGGGGCCTCGCTGATTGCGGTTGTCGGCTCAGCACTGTCGGTTGAGCTCTCTGACCCTGACCCCTGGCCTGTTTTAACGATGTTTTTGTTATGGCCAGATTCTTTGATTATTAAAAAAGCAATGGCAATTAAAATGATAACTGCCCAGAACAGCCAGTTTGAACTACGTGGTTGATTTGCCTGACTGGTGTTCAAAACAAACCCTCCATGGTTACCGGAATCTTTTGCCTGTCTTTGATTATCGCAATTTCAGCAGGTCTGACCTGGTTTCCCTCTTCGTCAAAGCCACCTGAGCCGGCAACGCTTTCCCAGCCATGCAATGAGGCAAGAGCGTTGCGAACAGTCAGCCGATCAGCTTCACCAGATTTGACGGCGAGAGCCAGGAGCATCAGAGATTCGTAGCCCATGGCTGCATCTGCGTCTGCAGGCTGATCAAAACTTTCGACATACTCACTCAAAAAATAGTCGGCGCGTTGCCCTCCGGCTCTGGCATTGAAAGGCAGAGTGGTGACTACCGACTCAGAATAGACACCGGCCAGATTCATAAATTCGCTGGCAGCGAGCTGGTTGCCGCCAATCACGGGCTTAGAAAACCTGGCTTCGCGAAACTGCCTTAAAATCATGGCCGAATCTGCTGCAGGGGCAAGAATAGTGAGAGAATCAGGGTTTGCTGATAGAATAGTTTCGATCTGCCGTCGGTAATTCAAGGTGCCGCGTTTATAGGAAATGGCGGCGCAAACCTGCTGACCGAAGCGATTGCATGTTTCAATATACTTCTGGGCACTGTCGGGACTGTAAAGCTCAAGATCGTAAATTAGGGCGGGTTTTCGGCTGTTAAAGCGTTTAACAGCGTATTCGGCCAGAGCTTCGAATTGCCTTCGATCATCGGCAATACTGCGAAAGGTGAAGCGATTGCCGCTTGAAGTAACTTCGAAGTGTGTGCAAATCGCAGTTATGAATGGTACTTGAGCTTTTTCTGTGATTGTCTGGATAATTCTTGTATTTGCAGGGCTGAAGCCGCCTATAATGGCGAGCACTCCCAGGTCATAAACCAGATCGCGTGTTTGAATTGCGGTTGTTTCGGCATCACCATGGGAATCCCTTATTTCGAGAGTCAGTTTGCGGCCATTTATGCCACCAAGTTCGTTAATGTGCCGTGCGGCCAGCACCAGACCATTTAAATGGTTCTGGGCGCGGTGTGAAAACTCGCCCGAGATTGGAAGAATGACCCCTATTTTAAGATTCCCCGCATTGAAATCAACCGAAAAAGAGAGCACCAGCAGCAGCACCGGGACAGCCAGAAGCTGGTAAGCATCGAAGCGACCGGCAAAAGCTCTGAGTTTACGCAAAAATGCTGGTGATTTCATGTGCAGCTGTTACGAATATAGGTAAGAACAAGAAGAAAGATGCCCATGTAGATCGACAAAGAAAAGAAATACAGCAGGGCAAAAAAGAAAAAGGGCATTTCTTTGATGACCTTGTTGAAAAATTCATTCTCGACTTCTTTAAAAATGGCATTTTTTGTAGAAAACCGGTCAAAAGCAAACACCATTATTGCACCCAGGCCGAAGAAACCAAGCGAAAAGCCAAACCCTGCGGCAAAAACCGGAGTATATATGTTCTGGGGGGCAGTTGAATACAGGAGATATGCAACCCATAAGCTGATCGCCAGCAGTCCGCAAAAGACTACCGATGCCCAGAATATCCATGCCCAGACGAATTCTTTCATATAATGATCAGCTTATGCCTTGACTTTTTTCCAGGTGCCCAGGTTGGCATCAACCGGGTATTTTTGGCGATTTTTTTGCATTTTGGCCCGCATTGAAGAGGCTACATCGATATTCAGTACATTTGCAAGACTGAGAAGATATGCCATCACATCGGAAAGTTCTTCAGATATCTGCTGAAACTTGTGCTGGTCAATGCTTTCGTCTCCTGGTGGTGCCCACTGAAAATGTTCGAGAAGCTCGGATGCCTCAAGTGTTACCGAAACCGCCAGATTTCGGGGTGTGTGAAAATTCTGCCAGTTGCGCTCGTTTACAAATTCGCTAACAAGGCTTTTCAATTCCTGAATGCTGGTCGTCTTGTCTGAATTGGGTTTTGACTCTGTCTGCGGCTGGTGCATTGTTTCTTTTGAGCCGCTGTCAGCGGTGACCCTCGGGGTTAATACCATAAACATACATGGCGGCAGCGTTCATTCGCAGAATGTTGCGGCAGAGGTCTTCATTGATGATTGCCATGGTGTCGGTAATCTGGTGATAATTGGGGTTGCTGGCGAATTCTGATTGAATGGTCAGAACTGCCGGTATTTTCTGGGTTAAAAACGGCATGTGATCTGAACCGTGCGGGCTGTAGTTCGCCTGAATGGTAAAGTTGGCATAGCTGCGGGCCAGTTCGGTCATTTTTTCAACCATTGGTCGATTGAATGAACTTGTCTCAATCATCACCGAAAGTGGGGCTACTGCGTCGAAGCCGATCATATCAAGGTTGAAAACGGCTTTGATATTGCTTTTTTCATCGGCTGCCAGATTTTTTACATAGGCTTTTGAACCATAGAGGCCTTGTTCTTCGCCCATGAACAATACAAATCTGATGGTTGCCGCCGGCTTGAGGCCGGATTCTTTAACGAGACGGGCCAGGGCAATGGCTCCGGCAGCGCCACTGCCGTTGTCGTCAGCGCCCGGGGCATTGGTGCGTGGTTGGCGTGAGATGCTGTCAAGATGACCGACCATCAATACCTGACCGTAATTCTTTTCATCAGTTCCCTTGATTTCGGCAACCAGGTTGTTGGCATTGCTGCCACCCATGCCGAATGGTTCCTGCCAGACTTTAAGGCCCAGATCTGCAAAAATTTTCTGGCAGTAGTCGACCGCCTGCTGTGCCTGAGATACATATGTATAGCGGGTTTTAAAATTCACCAGCTCGGTTAGATCACTCATGAAGGTCTTCATATCGAGTTTATCGATGAAGGTGGCAACCGGGTCATCGGCTTCGCTGACTTTCTTCCCCATCATTTCGGGGGCAGTGAGCACAACCTGGTTCTCGGGCAGCAGGTCGACACGTGTGAAGTCTGAACTTTTGGCCTGAATATTCATTGCTGCAGTTTCACCGGCCAGAAGGACGATGAAACCACTGCCTTTGAAAACTGTGCGAGCCCCGGGAAAGGTTGCAGCAAGAATCGCCGGGTCTTTGGTAGTTATCATGTAAAGCTTTTCGCCGGGGCGAACGGGCAACAAATTTGCGGGTGCAGATTTTCTGGCTTCGTCATTGAAGATTTCACCACTTTGAATGATGAGGGTTTCGCCAAGCTGGGTAAACTTCTCGCTGCCTGAACCCGACTTTTTTATCAGTTCATAGCCTGAAGTGCTTGGCATTACCTGAACCCATTCGGCTGCAAAAGTGGCACTGCAACCGGCGAATGCCATTGCC
>JAQUZA010000423.1 GCA_028691595.1 Candidatus Rifleibacteriota bacterium | reverse complement strand
CGGTACCCGATTTTCGTTTTTGGTCGCTGCCTGATAGTTGAGATTCGACCCGGGCCTGATTTTTTTGGTGGTGCTCACCCTGAAATGGGCAAAATCAGCGCCGGAATCGGGTTTTTCATAACTTTTATCGTCACTCTGTTTATCGGTTATCTGCGATCGAGGCAGTTCAACCTCGAGATGGCGGTTTCTGAAAGAACGCGCGAACTTAAAGAGCGCGAAAACGATCTACACATTACCCTTAATTCCATTGGTGATGCCGTAATTGCTACCGATATCGAAGGGCGCATAACCCGGATGAACCCTGTTGCCGAAAGACTTACCGGGGCAAACTTTGCCGAAGTCGGCGGTGTTCATCTTAACCAGGTGTTCAAGGCGATAGATTCATCTACCGGTCAGGCGATTAAATGCCCGATCGATGAGGTTCTGGCAACCGGAAAGATTATCGAACTCGACAGCAATACCACTCTGCTCGCCAGAGATGGCTCAGAAAAGCAGATTGCCGATAGTGCCGCCCCGATTCGCGATGTTGACGGCAACACCCGGGGGGTGGTGCTGATTTTTCATGATGAAACCGAGCAATATCGTGTCAAAGAAGAGTTGCGCGACAGCGAAGCCCGTCTGAAGACTCTGGTTGGCAATATTCCCGGTATTACCTACCGCTGTCTTAACAACAGACAGTGGGCCATGGAATTTATCAGCGATGAAGTCGAGAGGCTGACCGGGTTTCCGGCCGGAGATTTTGTCGAAAATCGTTCGTTGAAATACGCCGATCTGATACACCCGAAGACCGGGCAGAGGTAAATCAGGGTCTGCAGAGAGCCATTGCCGCCCGTAGTTCGTACGAACTGCAGTATCGGCTGAAGTGTCGCGATGGTCATTTTATCTGGGTTTTTGAACGTGGTCAGGGCGTTTTTAATGAAAACGGGCAGTTAATATGGCTTGATGGGGTCATTATCGATGTCGACCGCAGAAAACACGCCGAAGAACAGGTCAGCAAAACCCTTGCAGCCCTTGAAAAAGCTAATACCGAGCTTCAGGAAATCACCAGCCGGGCCCGTGAACTGGCGGCTCAGGCTGATCTTGCCAATCAGGCCAAGAGTGAGTTTCTCGCCAACATGAGTCACGAAATTCGTACACCCATGAACGGTATCATTGGCATGACAAGCCTGCTGCTCGAGACAGAGCTTTCAGCCGAACAGCGACAGTTTGCCGAAGTGGTGCGCAACAGTTCAGAGAATCTATTGAGCCTGATCAATGATATTCTTGATTTTTCAAAAATTGAGGCGGGGCACCTTTCGCTTGAAGAGATAGATTTTGACCTGCGCACTACCGTTGAAGATGCCGTCGAAATGTTCGCGGTCAGGGCCCACGAGAAGAACCTTGAACTGGCCTGCTTTATTGCCCCCGAAGTGCCTTCGCTGCTCATCGGTGACCCTGGTCGTCTGCGGCAGATTCTGGTGAATCTGGTTGGCAACGCGGTAAAGTTCACGCAGAAAGGTGAAGTTGTCGTGGTGGTTTCCGTAGATCACGAAAATGAAGCTGAGGCGGTGTTGCGTTTTCGTGTCAGAGATACCGGCATTGGCATTTCAAGCGAAGGCATCAGCAGGCTTTTCTCTCTGTTCACTCAGGTAGACGGTTCAACCACAAGAAAATATGGTGGCACCGGGCTTGGGCTCGCCATTTCCAGACAGCTGGCGACGCTTCTGGGCGGCAAGATAGATGTTACGAGTGTTGAGGGCCAGGGCTCAGAATTCTGGTTCACGGCCAGATTGAAAAAGCAGACTCAGGCTGATGCCGATGCTTTAACGTCGATGGCCGATATCAGAGGCATACGTATTCTGGTGGTCGATGACCATGCGGTTAATCGCCTGCTGGTTGCCAGTCTGTTGACGAGCTGGGGTTGCGACTTTTCTGAGGCCGAAGATGGCAGAACGGCTTTGCAGATGCTTCAGCAGGCGGCGGGCGAGGGCAGGCCATTCAAGCTTGCCCTGCTCGATATGCAGATGCCCGAAATGGATGGTCGTGAGCTTTCTGAGCATATCAAGGCCGACCCGGCAATCAAAACCACCAGGCTGATTCTTTTGACATCGCTGGGCCAACGTGGCGACGCTCAATGGATAAAAGAGTCGGGTTTTGCCGGTTATCTGACCAAGCCCATACGGCAGTCACAACTGCACGATTGTCTGGCGATTGTTGCCGGTATGGCCGCAGACGTTGTGGCGCAGACTCTGGTTACCAGGCATCGCGTGGCCGAAACCCTGCGCCGCAATGTGCGTATTCTTCTGGTTGAAGATAACTACACCAACCAGGAAGTTGCTATGACCATACTTCACAAGCTTGGCTACCAGGCTGATCTTGCCGGAAATGGCATTGAAGCCCTCGTCGCTCTTGAGCAGCAGTTCTATAACCTGGTGCTCATGGATTGTCAGATGCCGCAGATGGACGGCTTTGAGGCTGCCAGGGTTATTCGCAGCGGCCGGCGGAAGGTTCTTAATTCGCGCATCCCGATTATTGCCATGACGGCGAATGCCATGCAGGGTGACCGTGAGCGTTGCCTTGAAGCTGGCATGGATGACTACATCGCCAAGCCGGTTCAGCCAAAAGATCTTATTGAAAAGCTGTCTCTATGGCTTTCTAATGAAAATATAACCCGGAAACCGGAAAACAAATATGCGGTTAAGGCTGCAGCAAAGGATGAAGAAATGGTTATTTTTGCTGAAGATGAACTAAAAGAGCGGATGATGCAGGATCTTTCGCTGGTTCGCCATATTGTTAAAGCTTTTTACAGTGATACCCCGCAGCATTTCAGCGAACTTAAAAAGGCCATCAGAGAGGGCAGGCTCGAAGATGCACGCCGCCTCGTGCATGGTATTAAAGGCTCTTCGGCAAATATTGCGGCCCGGGCCATGCAAAACGCTGCTCTAGACCTTGAAACCCAGATTAAAGAAAATAAGGTCGAACTTCTCGACGAAAAGTTCGCGCAGCTCGAAAACCAGTTCTCTGTGCTTACCTCGGCACTGCGTGAGGGTGGTTATTTTTAAGCTCTCTGTGCAAACTTCTGCTGCTTATGATCTCTATGCCAGGCAGCCCTGAAGAACTGGTCGTCGAGGGCCCTGGGCATGGGCATTGCCTCGTGTCGCGTATTTTTGAGGGCCATCTGCCGCATGATGTTGAACCCGGCGGCAGAAAATACGCAGCCCGCCAGGTCGATAACCCGGGTGGCCGGGTAACAATGTAGATGCAAAACCCCTGCAGGCAAAAAACCGGGCCGGTTGCCGGCGGTGATCACAACAAAATCAGGGCTTCTTTTTTCGAGTGCGGCCGTTTCTTCGGCAAGGCGGTAGAGTTGCAGACTTTCGTCATCATTGCCAGAATGAATTATCAGGTCAAATTCACGCGGAAGCACCGCACTAATAGCCGGGTCAGGCGGGCAGGGCGGGTCGATCAGCTGCAGATAACTGATGGGGGCACCGATTTTTTCAAGAAAATCTTCGTGCACATCACTGAGTTTTTCGAGCCGTATTACTTCAGAGATGGGGGGCAGTTTCGCGCCCGCATCAAGCCTTTGCAGATAGCGGTCGATTTTAAGAATACGGGCGAGATAGATGCAGTGAAGCCCTTCAAGTTCTTTTAGACCCTGAAGCTCGCCGAGAATGCCGGCCGGAAAAGAGTCGATAACAAGTCTTTGTGGCCGCTCATTC
>JAQUZA010000422.1 GCA_028691595.1 Candidatus Rifleibacteriota bacterium | reverse complement strand
AAAGAGAGAGTTGATTGCGGGAAAATTCAGGGCGGTCATCGGCAATCTTCTGTCGTAGGGGCCGGTGCTCAAACGAGGCGGAAAGACTACGCCGGCCAGCACCAGCTCGCTTATGTCTTCGTCGGCAAGAGCCATGGCGATATCGTAATCGATAACCGTCATCATTTCGTTGCGCAAAAAGAGCATCGGGTTAGAATAATCGAACCAGATTCTGCCCATCGACAATACCATGGCACCGTTCTTATCAGTGCCGTTTCTGGGTTCTTTGGTATAATCTTTGAAGCCAATGCTGTAGTTTTGCGGGTTATCGGGGTTAGCGTTGAAATCGCCGGCAATGTACACGTCTTTTTCGCAGAAAATAGTGAGAGATTTCCAGGGCGGGCAGCCCCAGATTCGTAGCGGAACTTCAGAATAAAGCAGAACTTTATCTTCCTTGTTCTGGTATTCCCAGCCGAAAAACAGGTCATAAACCGTTTCACCAGGCTTGGCCGGGTTGCGCCATTTTGACTCGGAAAACCCTTTAAAGCTGCTGCCGGCTTTGAGAATAGTCGGAGCCGGTTTGCGGGCATTTTTATAATACAGGGGGTTGAGAGGCGGAAGTTTCTGGGGTCTGGCACCGTGATAGCCGTCTTGAACGAAACAATTGATCATTTTGCCGTTTTTCAATTCGGCGTGGCTCTCGAACTTTTCGGGGTCGGTTGAATCGTTACCAGCCTTTATGGTGGCACGTTTGCCGTTAATAAACTCCACCTGCACCGATGATTCGGCTCTGATAAAACCCGGGGTCGAAATTCTTTCCATCTCGAGCAGGTCTGCGCCACGGTCAAAAGAACCGCGCCGTGTAAAATTGATCATTTCATGGCCGTAAAGGCGACCACTTTTCATCTCGCCCGGGATAACCCTGAATGGGCCATAACCGCCGACATCGAGCACCTGACCATCGTAAAAAAGAAAATTGCCGGGCACGATTTTTTCGAGAACGGTAGAAATGCGCCTGCAGGTATCTTCGACTCTGCCAACGGCCTCGAGAAGAAAATAGCGATGCGACTCATCTACGGTTTTAGTATCAGGGCTGTTGAGCGACTTGATCAATTTAACCCTGACCTTGAACTTGCCGGAAAGCTTCATTGCCGGCAGCTCGATCGCACCGGAATAGGTGCCACGCTCATTTTTATCAAGCTTGAGAAGCTCGAAACCTTTGAGGTGCGTATAGCGATTTTCGCTTGCAGAAGGCCAGCCTTCGGCCGGGATGTAGGGGTTGCCATGGGTAACAAACTGGTAGTCGGCACGCATTTCGGCAAGCACACAATGCAGACCGGCTTCGGCAACACTCAAGGCCAGGTAATCACGTGCCGACTTCGACAGCAGATGAATCTGCCCCCTCTGAAAATTAATCATCGCCCCCGCCAGTATGCCAAGAACCATACAGACCATCAGAACGACGATGATCGCCTGGCCATGCCGGTTATAAAGCCTGCCATTCATGGGTGCACCCCGTTCAACTTGCCCCTGACGTTAAAGCAGGTTCTTACCCGGTGGGCAACGCGCTCGGCAGAATCACGCTGGTCGCCTTTCCTGACAAAAGAAGCACTGACATGTATCAGGTAGGGCCCTGTGCCATCGAGTTCGTAAGGCTCGGGGGTAATGAGGCTTTTAAAAGGCAGCGACGGGGCAAACGACTTCAGATTAACCGGTTTGCGATTGGTGGTAAAAATAAGTAATTCTCTGATACCGTCACAGACTTTCTTCTCGTGCTGTTTGCCGGGGGTGCCTGGAATATCGCCTCTGGCGATGCGATAAAGATCACTCGTGCCATCGCTGCTTTTGCGCAGCTGGTATTCGATAATCTCTTCACGCAAAAAATCAGGAGCCGGGGGCTTGACGGCAAAATCAAGCACCTGGCGACGCAGCACCAGCACCTTGCCTTCGCTCTCATACATCAGTTTGTCAACCGTCTGCCGGTTTGTCTGCACCGGGTATTCGACCCAGTTAGCGTTACGAATATCGTTGCCCATGTGGGCAAAAAACCGGCGGGCGCTCTCATTGACTCCGATGTGCTCGAGCGCGGTTTTGATGGTGCGAACTTCAGCAAAAAACAGCTTGTAGATTACCAGCATCAAAAAAACAAAGAGCCCGGCGACTATGATTATTTCCATCAGAGTAAAGGCTTTTTGTCTTTTTATATACTTGTTCATGCTTTTTACCACTGGTCGCAATGGGTGGTAACCACTTCAAATTCGACGGGTCTGCCATCATCGGTGGCTTTCCAGGAAACGTTGACCCTTACCAGCTTGAGCCCGGACGGAATGCCCTTGTTTTCAGATGGCACATTCTTGATGCTTATGGTGCGCCGGTATTCTACCCCGGCAATTTCGACGGCCGGCACAAAGCCATCGGGGTTTTTATCGTAAACATTATCAGAGGCCTGAAAATCAGCTAGAAGAGTATTGTGGCCCTTATCGTCATCGCTGCCGAGTTCAGATGAGCGTGCGGCACGCACAGCTTCAATCGCCTGATTGGCAAGGAAAATGGCGTTTTCATAGTTGCGCACCTTCGTTACGCCCGTAAAGCTTTGCGATATTGTCCAGCCGATGGTGAAGACAACAGCCATCAGCAGACCGGCGATCATGACCTCAACAAAGGTCATTGCCGCTCTGCATGTCATTTTCTGCAGGTTGTTGCAGTTGCTGCAAGGCATGATTTATCTCAATTCACAACTTAGATTTTACCATATACCCGCAAGATGCTCACAAGTTTTCGTCTCAGGGCAAAACCGGAACAAAAAAGCTGCTGCCATAACTGGCAGCAGCTCTCGCTGTTAAGTGGGCTCAGAAAAGGTCTGCAGGGTTCAAACCGGCTTCCATGATCAGCATATCAGGGTTTCTGACTTCGGTGCCAGTGCGGGTATCCTGGCGGGCCGGGCCTTCGCAGATCTCTTTAACGATTCTCGGGTCAAATCTTGGATTCTCAAGATTTGAATTCTGCGGGTTCGGAGCATCGGCAGTCGGTACCCAGACGAAATCAGGGTGATTTTTTCTCGAGTCGCCGGTCCATTCACCGGCGATGATGTTATTGCGCTCATCAAGAATCAGATTGTAGGTATAGCGCATGGTAAACCACTTGCAACCAACATAATCAGGGTGAACATCGTCATTCACAAACCAGCAGGTAGTGGTGACCTTGAGTTTGCGATCATCAAACCAGCCGGTGGTCCAGGTGGATTCGAATTTGTAAACGGGGAAGTTCCAGACCATGCGATCAGCTTCAATATCGCAGATCATGGCACCCTTGCCTGACCCAATGTAATTGATGAGCAACCGGTGAAATTCATCAGGATAAATATCGTCACGGTCGTCGCCTGCGTTGCCCCAGTTGCGGTTTCCGTAGAAGTTACAATAGGTATTCATATAAACTTCAGAAAGAATACCCTTCTGGTCGGCGGTCTTGAATTCGATGCCGTTGCGATAACGGGTAATGGTGGGTTCTGGTGTCAAGATGGCAGCGGCAGACCAGCCATTGCAATGGCCTTCCCAGCTTTCGGCACGGGGGTTGTAATGGTTGTTTCTGACATCTGACTCCCAGGCGTGGGCACCGGGGTTTTTGCCGGTCTTTGACTGCATGTAGGCATCGTATTTTTCGAAGGGTGACGGGCTATGACCTGGCCAACCCTTGACCAGAAAGCCTTTTTTGCGTGACCACCAGTCTCCAGACCAG
>JAQUZA010000421.1 GCA_028691595.1 Candidatus Rifleibacteriota bacterium | reverse complement strand
TTCACTCGATATTTCTGATATCGACGTTGGCCGAAATATTGGTGCTCATCTTAAGAATGCTCAGGCGGTTGCTGATAAAAAAGTCGGTGAGGCCCGCGCTGAAGGTCGACGTGCTCTGGCTGTTGCCCTGACCCAGGAGAACCGCGCTGCTGAACAGGAAGCCAGGGCTAACGTGGTCAAAGCCGAGATGAAAATACCGCTCGCCCTTGCTGATACGTTTCGCCATGGCAAAATCCTGGTAAAGCGCAAACCAAGAAAAATACCGGTTGATACCAGAGCCGGTCTGGGGTTCGGGGATGACGCAGGCTGAAACTGAGATAAAGCTTTCTCGAGAGCAGCTTGAAATAATGAATAAGCTGCACCGCCGCGAGCTTCGCCAGCTTAAAAACATGTCAGAAGCTCAGTTTCAGATTTTCAGGCGAAATTTTTCTTTTGGTCAGCTCGAAAATATGACCAGAGCCGAAGCTCAGCAATTGCTGATGTCGATGCTTGCCTTGAATCTGCAGCTTCTCAGTGACTTTGATAAATAAAATTACCCCTGAACATGGCAACTTTTTTAAGCCGGGCAATGCACTCTAACCCCAGGGCAAACGCATAAGATGCATGGATTCCGGGTCTGTCGATTTATCTCTTAGAAATATGATTTAAGTATTATTTGATGATGTTTACCGGTTCGACGGCGCAGCTATCAGCCGGGAGTCGCTTGCCGCCCTCCTGGCTCACCCGACATAAAAGCTTCCTGCTTAAATACTTTTTCTTCAGGGTTGGCTCAGAGCTGGCCTTTGCCTTCGGCAAACCCTCACTTCGTTCGTCACAAGCTTACGAAAAAGTAATCCCGTCTTCTATCTGCGCCTGGGGAAGGATTTATACGGGGGGATTATCAAATTTAATTATCAGCAAAAGAATAAATAGACAAGCCCTTGCACGGGGATGACATCGAGGCGTTGATTTTGTATCTTCGACTTTGACAGAGAGCTGGGTCAGCCAGAATAAACAGCTCAGCCAGTGCCTGGTGATCAGAAGATCGACCAGATCAGCCCGGTTGAGCTGTTTTATCTTGCGGTTATGGCTTTGTCAGGGTGTGACTGGCGCAGTTGCAGGTGCGGCAACATTTTCTGCCGATGCCGGTTCTGCCGTAATACTGCCAGTGGCGGGAGTTTGTTCGTTTTGATCTGTTGAACCACTGCCCGGAACTCCAACTTTAATTTCAGTGCTGGCAGAAGATGTTCCTGGCTGGATTGCCAGCGATGAGGACTCTTCAGAAACGACTGCAGCACCGGATCCGATAGTGGCAGGCATGCTGCTCTGGCCATTTTCCCGGGCCGGGGCTTCGATTACGGGTGTTGCAACCGGAGTTGCCGGGCTTTCTGAGCCGGCGGTCTGATAGAGCATGACGCTGTAGGCAATGTAGCAGGCGAGCAGCAGTGCTCCTTCGAGTCTGACGATCTTCATGCCGGTGCGCATTATCGGTAGAACGCCGAGGCTGACCACGAACATCAGCGGAATATGGATGCCAATCATATTTGGCGAGACATGCAGGTAGTTAGCTTCGGTTGCACCAGGAATAACCAGAGGCATAACCGCTGCACAACCTATGATGCCGAGGAGATTGAAGATGTTTGAGCCCACGACGTTGCCAAGGGAAATATCAGACTGGCCTTTGCGGGCGGCAACGATAGAAGTTGCCAGTTCGGGCAGTGAAGTGCCGATAGCGATGAGGGTCAGGCCGATCACTTCGTCAGAAACGCCCATGCTTTGGGCAATGGTAACAGCGCCGCGCACCAGAGCTTCGGCTCCAACAACCAGCCCTACCAGGCCACCTAATACGTAACCAATATTCTGGCCGGTTGTGAGTTGGGCTGGTTGGTCTTCGTCACTGGCAAGCACTTCGTTGGCGACTTCTTTCATCTCTTCTGCAATAGCATTTTCGCGTCTGCCAATTATGTAGCTCATTATGGTGTAGCCAAAAAAAAGAGCGATCAACAAAAGCCCTTCGTATGGCGTAATAGTGCTGTCGGTATAGGCCATATACCAGACCAGGCCGGTCATAGCGATCATGATCGGTGTTTCCCGCCTTACCATCTGCTTTTCGCAGGCAATTGGCATAATCAGCGAGGCAATACCCAGAATCAAAGCCACATTCATGATGTTAGAACCGACCACGTTACCAAGCGAGAGGGCCGGGTTGCCTTTTAACGAGGCATTAACACTCACAACGAGTTCTGGCAGTGAAGTTCCGGCGGCAACGATGGTCAGACCAACGACCATTTTGCTTACGCCAAGGTTGATGGCAAGATTTGATGCGCCCTCAACCAGCTTGTCGGCAGCATAGGTAAGTATTACAAGACCAACGGCACAAAGGGCCAGGCTGGTAAGCATAGGTGTGAATCTCCTGTTTGAACTGCGCCTATTCTAATGCCGTTTTGCCTCAGGGGCAATCAAAATCGCACAAAATGAAAGGCACGCCTGGCAGCGTGCCTTAAATATTGATAAGGAGAGGAACCCATGGAGACTTTTTGAGCTTCAGAAGCCAGCCGATTTTGCTGTTCGGGTTTTGAGCGATCTCAGTGACTCTGGTGGCATTCGGGGGTTACAGATTCGCTTTGGTTTCGGTTGGCTTTATGGTGGTCAAGCCACCAGAAATAATATGAAATCGTATACAGAACCATGAACCAGAACCATGCCATGGCGAAGTCATTCCAGAATGATGTGTATACAAGCATGTTGCGACAGAAATAAACGGCAATAATGGCGTAATGAACGACTCTGAACAAAACGGCATTACGCATGTTTCTGATAAAATGCAATGACGAGGAGCCCGGTTCTTCAGATTCAATAAGCAGGCAGGAGATGACAAAAATAATCAACCAGTTGAGCCCGGTCTGCAGCATCGTACCTGTGACCACAATGCCGGCACTGTTCTTCAATTGAATAATTGCCGGAATCATGCCGCTTGAAAACCCATGCCAGACAATGAACATCAACAGCGGAAATACTGCGAACCACAGCATTGCATCGAGTATGCCGAACAGATACTCGTGGTGACTGGCTGAGGGTTTGCCAAAAATGAAACCGCGCAGGGCTTTGAGTAAATTGCCCCGGTCATTGCCGAAAAAATCAGGCAGTTCGTAGGTACCCATTTCGGGGAGGATGTGAACTTGCTGTTTTGTGGGCTCACGAATTGCTGCTTCAAGACTCTTTGATGCCGGGCCACTGAACAATTTTGCATTCATAAGGGTTACAAAGGTGTCATTGCCGAAGATTCTGGCTATTTCAAGAAAAGTTTTGCCACTTTTGTCGTGCAGGGTTCTGTCTACGCACGAAAGCAGCAGGTCAGCACAGATTGAACGCCCATAACGGGCAGCCACGTGCAGGGGAGCATAACCTTCCGAGTTGAAGGTGTCAGCTTTCGCCCCGGCGGCAAGAAGGGTCTGAACTACTGCTGTTTGCCCATTCTTGACTGCCAGATGTAGAGGGGTGTTGCCATTGCTGCAGACAGCATTTTTATCTGCTCCTGCTGCTGTAAGACGGGCGATAATCCCGGGGAAGTTCTGCTTGGCCGCGATATGCAGAGGGGTTTCGCCCTGACTTGATTTGAAGTTCAGGTTGATACCGCTTTTGATGAACATGGCCACAGCTTTTTCGTTGCCGTGCCGGCAGGCTTCATGCATCGGGGTCCAGCCGAAGTCGTCAGATACATCGGCTCTGGCACCGTAT
>JAQUZA010000420.1 GCA_028691595.1 Candidatus Rifleibacteriota bacterium | reverse complement strand
CCTGGAAATTATATCAGACCCACAGCTTCTGAATTGAAGCGTGGCGATATAATGGTTAAAGCACCAGCTCTTATTACGCCCCAGGTAGCCGGCCAATGTGCCACTGCCGGGCGTTCTTCGGTCATGGTTATCAAAAAACCTTCTGTTGCTGTTCTGACCTCTGGCGATGAAGTGCTTATGCCCTTTGACTACCCGCAACCCTGGCAGGTACGTAATTCAAACTCAACAATGATAACTTTGCAGGCAACCGAAGCCGGAGCTGATGTTTTTGATGCCGGTATTGCCAGAGATCGAGGCACTCACGCCCGCGACCTGTTTTTGAGAGCTGCTGAATCTGCAGACATAGTAATTACCAGTGGCGGAATTTCGATGGGCCGCCGTGACCCCTTCAAACAGGTTTTCACTGAGCTGGGCATCTCACCTGTCTTCTATGGGGTCAATATCAAGCCCGGTAAACCTCTCATGTTTGCTTTTTATAAAAACAAGGCTTTGTTTGCCCTTCCGGGCAATCAGGTCTCGACCTCCGTTACCTTTGAACTCCTGGTAAGGCCTTTTATAAGAAAAGTCTGCAGTGCTCCGGCGCAAAGACTTCTGCTGGACCTTGAGCTGACCGTGCCGAGTTACAACAAAGAAAACCGCGATTTTTTCAAACGGGGTCGCATAGTATTTCACGAAGGCCGACAGATGGTCGAACCGCTTGAATCACAAGAATCTCACATGCTGTCAAGTCTGGCCGGAGCTGATGTTATTTTTCTCCACCCGGCCAGTGAAAAGTCTTTGCCGGCAGGGGCACGCGTTCGTTGTTATTATCTGAAAGGTTAGCATGAAACTATTCAAAGGCCTGCAACCCGCAATCCTGGCATTGTCATTAATCATCGTCTTTTGTCCTTCGTCTTTAAAAGGTTGTGATGACACTTTAGTAATGCTTCTCACTTCGCAAAACCCGGCAAGCGAATTTTCTAAAGCTATCAGAAGCTTTACAACCGCGCTTACAAATCTTGGCTCTGTTCTTAAGGTGCCGGCCAAAGACAATTTCGACAATGAATTGAACCAGGTCATGGAAGCCTGGCTCGCTTTTTCAACCCGCTACATGACTAATCCACCCGAAGAAGCAAGAAACGACCGGTTATGGCAGCAAAAAACCGCTGATACAGCCAGATTTATCGGTGAAATCCGCAAACTTGTTCATAACAGTCAGTTCAGCGAAGCACACGATAAAATTCTCGATCTTAGTGGCAGAATCGGCATGTTCTTTGAATCATTCGGGGTAAGTGACGAGAAACAGCTGTTCATAAAAACTTCAACCAATCTTACCAATTTTGAGCGTCTGATTCTAATTCCAGATTATGAAGCTGCAATTAGACTGATCCCCCAGGTCAGAAGCAATCTTGAAGAATTTAAAAAACTTCTTTCTGCTTCCTTAACAGCTGACTGTGCCACCGCCGAACATCTGATCGGCAAGATCGAGGCCGACCTGGCGGCCAGGGTCAGGCCAACCGATATAGATGCCACTTTCCAGGAATTAAAAAACTCCTTTGAAGCTCTCAGATCACAGATTCTCATGCATGAATGGTTTCCGGCTCTCAACCCGAACAATCAGGAGAAGTAAAATGCTCGTAGTTACCGTAATAAAAAGCCCCAGCAAATGCAACACCTGCAGCGAAACCGAGATACTGGTGAACGACATTTCAAAGAGCTTCCCTGATGTAGAATTCAGAGTTTTAACCAACGGAACCCCTGAAGCAGCAGAGTTTGGGGTTGTTTCCACTCCTGTTGTAGCCCTGGGCAAAAAAATCTATTCAATGGGCAAACCGGTAATCAGAGAAAAGGTTGAGAACTGGATAAAAAAGGAACTTGGCTCCTGAGCCATTAAGAACAATGCTGCAAAACCTTTTTAACTCTTTTTTAAGCCTTTTCGACCCCCTGCGCGACACATGGATCTGGCCAGGGCTTGCTGAAGCTGGCAAGTTTCTTGGCAGTCATCTTATCTCGGGTATGATTCCAGCATTCTTCATAGCCGGAGCCATTGCTGTCTTTCTCGATAAACAGAGAATTACCAGGCTTATGGGGGCCGAAGCAAACCCCTGGGTTTCCTACCCGGTCGCCGCAGTGTCTGGTGGAATTCTCACCGTCTGTTCCTGCGGGGTTATCCCGATTTTTGTCGGAGTCATGAACCAGGGAGCAGGCATCGGGCCCGCTTTTACTTTTTTAATGGCCTCACCGGCGGTTAATCTTATTGCCCTTTCTTATACTTATACCCTGCTGGGCAGCAAATTTCTCATTGGCAGAGCGGTGCTCGTCATGTTCAGTGCCATAGGAATAGGACTGGGAATGAAGCTGATCTGCGGCGAAAACCCCAAAGCGCCGGCCCCCGCAGGCATTGTGATAGTTGAAGAAGAACCAGACCATAGTGACCTTCAACTTTTCTTGTTTTTCATTGTTTTGATCCTGATAATGATTACCGCTACCGGTTTCATGGATCCTGTTGTATTTAAGCTTTCTGCTGTTGCAGGCCTCGAAAGTGGGCTAATTCCAAGGCTGCTTGCCATTGCCGGCGAAATAATTCTTCTCGCAATTCTTTCCCTGAAATGGTTTCATCGCAGCGAAATCTTGCTCTGGCTGCGAAAATCAAAAGACCTGTTCATTCTGATTTTTCCAAAAGTTTTTGGTGGCATCTTTCTGGCAGGGCTGCTTGCCGCAACGCTTCCACTAACTACTTTTATGGCCTTCTTTGACGCAAACAGTATCGAAGGAAACTTTATATCATCACTTCTCGGTGCCCTTATGTATTTTGGCACCATTGTCGGGGTTACAATTGTAGCGACCCTCAAAGATTTTGGCATGCACCCCGGGCCAGCTTTAACACTGCTTCTTTCGGGGCCAGCCGTAAGTTTACCCAGCATTCTCGCCCTGGCCCCGATCGTTGGGGCAAAAAAAGCAGCGATCTTTCTTGCGCTTGTGGTATTATTCAGTGCATTGAGTGGGTTTATTTTTGGAGCGACTTTCTGATATACTGTAGCTATACAAACCGGAAAGGATAGATTATGGGAGAACTGACTGTTGATTTAACAAGAATTCAGCAGATAATGAGCAACGGCAACTACGATGAGGCCAGGCCACTGCTTAAAGAATACCTGGCTGCCAACCCCAATGATGTTCTGGCGCTGCGCCTTTATGGCAACACCTACGCTTACACAGGCTTTCTGGGCAAGGCAAAAAAAATCTGGCATGATGCATTGCGCAAATTTCCTGAAAACGTTGACCTTCTCTACAACTACGCCCTTGCCCACTATCTTCAGGGCAACCTCTACTACGCCCGCATCTACTGGAAAAAAGCCCTGAAGCTGAACCCTGAAGATTCAGAAGTTTACTTCAATCTCGGTCAGATTGCGCGCGATGAAGGCCGTTTGCATGCCGCCATCAGCTGGTGGAAAAAAGCACTCAAATTCAAACCCGAGAATGTTGAAGTCATGAATAACATCGGCGTTGCTTATGCTACCCTGCGCAGTTTCGGCAAGGCCGCCCTCTGGTATAAAAAAGCTGTTAAAGTTGACAAGAACTACGCTCTTGGGCACTTCAACCTTGCTAACGCCCTCTTTGAAACCGGCGAATACGCAGAAGCCCAGAAGCATGCCGAACCAGCTGCCAGACTTGACCCCTCTTCACACCTTGAAACCGTTCCCCTGCGTGTCCGCAAAATCAAAGACAAACAGGGCACAAA
>JAQUZA010000419.1 GCA_028691595.1 Candidatus Rifleibacteriota bacterium | reverse complement strand
CGCAATAACGCTTCATTGCAGATTGATATCGCGATTTCCCCGGAAGAAAATCCGGTTCTGGTCGCAAAAGACCTGAACCGGATGCTTGAATCGCTTAAAAATGGTTGATCGATCAGATGGGCTTTTCTACAAAGCCTCGACCCTGGGGCTTAACAGTGAGAACGGCACAGGGCGACTTTCTTGCGATCTCGTAGCTGTTGCCGCCAAGCCATGAATCGATAAAGCCCGTTTTGCCATGGGCACCAATGATAATCAGACTTATCTCATTTTCTTTGGCGTAGTTGATGATGCTTTCATAAACCAGACCGCCTTGAACTTTTTTAATAATGTCGAGATCATTGAATTTTGCCGGTACAAAGCTTTCGAGCTGCTTCTGGTTCTGTTCGTGCCACTTGCTGCTGGTGCCAAGGGGGTCACTCAAATTGCCGGCATGCAGAACTTCTTCTTCGATGACATTGAGAAGATGAATCTGCGCGCCGTATTCGCCGGCAAAGGTCGCAGCGTATCTGAGAGCCAGTTCAGAGCCTTCCGAAAAGTCTACGGGTACCAGAATTTTGCTAATTTTTATCATCGAAGAACCTTCCCATTAATGTTTGCTTAATTCTACAATTCAAAGGCGACAAGGTCAATTTATTTAATCCATGAGGGTGTGCGGCCGGCGATAAGGGTTCTCTGTTCAAGCCCTTCGATTGTACACAGGCCGATGGTGTTGCCGTTCTGAAAAGCTACCCAGCTGTTATCAGGCGAGAGACTGGGGTAAATGCCCCTTACAATCGGGCGCTGAACTTCTGACTGGTCTACGGCGAGGTATTCCAGTTCGTTATCGCCATGGCGGTCAGTGAAGTAGACCAGAAATTTGCCGTCTTTGCTGAAAACCGGAAAGGACTCATTGATTTTTTCGGTTGCGGTTATGCGTTTGATGCCCTGGGCAAGCGTTGAAATAATGTAAAGGTCAGAGCTTCCATCGTCTGTGAGAGCTGAAACCGCTATCCATTCGCCGTTATTTGACCAGCTGGCGGCGGTTACCTTCAGATCCTGGGAAATCTTGTTGGCCTGCTTGCGCTCAAGGCTGTAAACAAACAATTCGGCTTTGCCATTGCAGGTTGTATAGAGAAAAAATTTGCCATCGGGTGAGAAATCTTCGAAAGCGGCACCGGTCAGAACTCTTCTGAGGCGGTCTCCGCTTTTGTTGAGCAGATAAATTTCAGAGGTCATGTCTGAAGTTTTATTGGTGAAGCCTATCCAGCCGCTGGTTTCGTTGTAGCGTGGAAACATGATGTTGTTGAAAGCCGGGGTAAGGCGAATCTTGCCGCTGCCATCGGGGTTGATGGTTGCCAGGTAGTTCGATTCAGCCGAAGGGGAGTCTATGTAGAGAATACGGCCGCCCGGCAAATCAGCTGCCTGTGCCGCAAAACAAACCAAAACCTGAACTAGTATCAGAGCAATCAGCATCTTCCTCTTCATTTTTTAACCTCGCTGAAGATAAAATCTGGTCAGGGATTGACCCTGACCAGAAGTATAAACCAAATTCAAGCTGCCTACCAGCAGTTTTTAGATTTTGAAGACTCTCTTCAGTTCTTTGTAGTTCGCGAGCTTTTCTTCGTCGTCTTTGATCTTGTCGTTAATTTCTTTAACTTCTTTGCTCAATTTCTGAACTTCTGAAGCATTTTTGGAATCATACTTGTCAAGCTTGTCGAGTTCTTTTTGAACTGTTGCAGCCTTTGATTTGTTGCTGGTAACATTGCTTTCGAGTTCTTTGGCCTTGGCTTTTGATTCGTCGAGAGCTTTGCCAAGTTCTTTCCAGGCTTTTTCGAGGCGTGCCCGTGACTGTTCAACCTTTTTGCCGGCACTTTCGATGGTGTCGCCAAATATGCCGAGGGTGCGGCTGGTTTTGTCTTTGTCGATGGCTTTTTCGTAGTTCTTCTGTGATTCGCGCAGATCTCTCTGCAGTGATGGAATGTCATATTCTGGGAAGTCATAGGCATTCACGAATTTATAGAACGAGGTTGTGCCACCGAAGAAGCCTTTTGAAAGGAGATCTGAACCGTTCTTGATGGCCTTATAATAGTCACTGCGCTTGTCTGCAAGGTCAGGGGCACCAATTTCGCCGAGCATTTTCTGGTAGCGGGTTTCTGCAACCTTTTCTGCTTCTTTGGCAGCGGCTTCAGCGGCAGCTTTTTCTTTGGCAGCCTTTTCTGCTTCTACTTTTTCTTTTGCTGCCTTTTCGGCTGCTGCTTTTTTGTCTGCTTCAGCTTTTTCTTTGGCTGATTTTTCAGCTGCAGCTTTGTCGGCCTTTTCTTTGGCAGCTTTTTCTTTGGCTTCTTTTACCGCCTTATCATGGGCTTCCTGTTTTGATTTGGCATCTGCGTCAGCCTGGCTGTCTTTGGTTTCTTTGACTGGCTTCACTTCAGTAGCGGGCTTGGTTGTTTCTTTCTGGGTGGTGGTTTTGGCGGCTTCTTTGGCTTTTTTGTCAAGAGAGGCCATATCAGCATTGGTCAAAGGCTTGTTATCGCTGCCGACCAGTTCGATTTTGCCGACGCGGTCGAGGCGGTAGGTGTAGCCTTCGGGAGGATTCATGGCCATCCATTCTTCTTCGGTCATGAATTTGTTATCGATCAAAAATCTTATGGTCTGCTCGTTCAGGTCGGCAATGCGTTTTTTCTGGGCGAGGAGAGCACGGTTTGCTGAATCAAGAGCACTCTGCAGTTTTTTTACCTTTTCTTCGGTAGACCACTGTGGCAGATTGGTTACCTGTTCAGCAGGCACAGCATTCTCTTTTTCGACCTTTGGTTCAGGTTTTGTGGCCTCTTCTTTGGCTGGTTCAGTTGGTTTCTGGTCTGTTGCTGGTTTAACTTCTTTTTCTACCGGCACTTCAAGTTCCCAGCCGGCAAAAATCAGGTCTGGATTTTTTTCGAGAGAGGGATACTTTGCCTTGTTGGCTTCGATGATTTCGCGATAACGATTGCCGTCACCGAGCAGTTTCTGGGCGATGCGCCAGAGGCTGTCGCCTGATTGAACCGTATGCTTGGCGATTTCAGTTACAGTTGCGGGCTTTTCTTCTTCTTTGGGTGCCTCGGCAACCGGGGCGGCCGGAACTTCTTCTTTGGCAGCAACGCTTTCGTTTACAGCGGCATTAGTGCCACTTTGTACTGAAAATGGATCGGCGGTGGAGGCAAAAACAGGCTCTGCAGCCGGATTCGAAAGAATAATGGCCAGTAACAGACTCAAAAATAATCCAGAGCGTTTCATAGCTTACACCTCGTGAATGATAATTTCATTGGTACAATTATACAGAAAAATTCCCGGTACAGTAACTTCATTTGAAAAAATCTGCAGCCATTGTGATCGTATTTCGCTCAAACTCCCAGCTGAAAAGCACTTTTCAAATGTTCTGCCAACATTAATAAACGCAAAAATCCAAATTTTTTCCTGTCACTCGCTCATGTGCCACGGACGACTAGTGCTTTGTCACACAAGAATTATGGGGGTTCTTCGTCATCCCGCGCAGGCGGGAATCTAGCATGTAGCGGCTTAGATCCCCGCTTTCCCCCTTTCGGGGCCAAGCGCGGGGATGACAGAATTGATGTCTATTCTTGCTTTCATATGTGACAGACCACTAGTGTTTTGTCAAGCTTGAATCTGTAGTAATTCCGTCATTCCTGCTTGCACCCTCTGTGGTGCAAAATCGGGAAGGGTTCAGAACCATGCTGATTCAAGTGTTG
>JAQUZA010000418.1 GCA_028691595.1 Candidatus Rifleibacteriota bacterium | reverse complement strand
CTCTTGGGTATCAACAAAAAAGTGAACAGTCGCCAGACCTCGCCGGCCATAATTGCATCGCGATGCAGATAAAGCATGTGATAAGGAAGCATGCCGCTCTGATCGAGAAAATAAACGGTGAGCATCAAAAGAGATATGTAACGTATCAGGCCTTCCAGGCCCCAGGAGGGGTGTCTGGCTTCAAGCCGGTTGAGCCATTGCATTGTTATTCCTTTGTTGCGGCGATTTTCTGGCCCCGCGAAAGTATTATGCCATTCGGGTTGACACGGTAAGGGACTACCGTCACCGTTATCCTGTCTCCCTGTTTGAACGGCTTTGCTTCGGGCTTTTCGAATTTTACCATGAGCTGGCTCGTCTCGTGAAGCATTACCAGGCTCTGATCAGAAACAATTTTTTCAATCGTACCCGATAAAGAACAGGCACGGTTCATTCTAAATTTGGCCGGAACAGCTGTCTCAACCGGCTTGACCCTCTCGCTGACACGGTAATCCTGATCGGCCTTTTTGCGGGGCGCGACCTCTGGTTTACTACGTTCAGAGAGCAGCATCATTGGTAGCATTGCAAGAAAGATAAGAACAATGCTGCCAGAAAACAGCATCTGCCAGTTTATTTCGGTTTTTGTGGCAGGAGCAGCCGCCTTCGTATCGGCTTTGTATGAGGGTTTCCAGTTTGGGTTGCGTCTAGCAATTTCTCGTACGTTGGAAACCGAATAGGGTTTGTCAGCGTTGCTGTCTGTACGGCTGGTCTGTGGCACAATTTCTTGCTGGGACGGCATTTGTGAAACGATATCGAACAGATCGTTGCGGGCCTGCGAAATTACCATTGATACTGCCGGGTTTGTGGTACGAGTTATATTGTCAAGAGCTTTTAATGTCGCTTTTGATGGGTTACTTCGCAGAATGTTGGCAATCTGTCTGGCGATAACCGGGTGTTCTTCGCGGTCTCGTTGATCCATAAGGGTTTTAAATACGAGATTGAACGGGCAGAGTGCCAGACAGTTGATGGCGTTTGAGCGTACACTCTGTTCGCCCGAATTCAGCAAATTTTTGAGCGCTTCAATCGAAGCTTTTTCTTCGAATTTCAAGCCAAACCTTACGGCTCTCACTCTAAGGTTCGGGTCTGTTTCGAGTAGCAGCCCGGAAATCTTGTCTTTGAGATAATCAGGGTCAATGCGCTCAAGCATCTTGAACCCCGCGATTCTGACTTCAATGTCTTCGGCATTCAGGGCGCTTCGGGCCAGATCTTTAAACTTGCCGTCAGGCCGTATGCGCAGTAAGGTATTAAGAGCTTCTGCCCTGACTTTTGTGCTGCCCTGTGTGGCCTGTTGTGTCACCCATGAACGGTTTTCGGCAAAATTGTCAATTTCGATAGTTTTAAGAATTGCTATTTGCTCTGACTCGTTGAGCTGGTCATGGTCTGGCTGGCCCGCAGAAGATTCGGGTTTTTCTGCTCTGGCTGCACCAGATTTTTCAGCAGCATTGCTTAAGATTTTGTACACATCTTCAGTCTGTGGATTCTTACCGAGGCGCTCGATTAATTCAACGACTTTTGCATGCGCACGGTTTTTTTGTATCCACTCGATGATTGCCTTTTTTCGACCGGCATCGGCACAGGCAAGCTGAATTTCGAGATCATAGAGAAAGCTCTGCAGGCGTTGCTGCTTCCAGAGCTTGACAATGTTTTCTGGTGTAGCCTGCTCGGCTGGAAGAATTCCTGCAAAGCCTATAGCATTGCAGATGGCTTTAAAGGTTGTTGTCAATCTGGCTTTCTGGTCTGCTGAGACTGAATCTATGCTGTCAAGAACACTCAGGGCGGTGTCTAATTCAGGGTTTGTGGCAAGTACGGTCTGGCAGGCAGTCAAAACCTCTGCATCTTTTTCATCGGGTAGTAGCGAGAGCAGGTAGCCTTTGACTCTTTCAAATGGAAAAAGAAGGGCGATGCCGATTCCGGCAAGACGGTCTTCGGGGTCACGCGATGCCAGCAGGTCAGAAAAGTGTCGTTCGGCTTCTTCGGGGTCGATGCGTCTGAGAGCGCTTACTGCCCGGCTGCGAACCAGTGGCTCTCTGCTGGCGAGCAGACCCGGAAGAACCCTTGGCAGAATAACCCCGGCGACATTCTCTGCTGCATTCATGAACGGCAGAGCCAGGTTGGAATTATCTTTGAGAAGCTGACGCTCAATGAACCCGGCATCACTGATGTCACCGTGCCGGCTGAGAAAAACGCCAACCGCCGGCAGTGTTTTTTCGGGTATTTGATCTGGGGTAGTGCGAACAAGCTGAAGCAGCCGGGTGATTTTTTCCTTGGGTGGCGAAAGAAAAACTTCGGCCGCCGGCATGTCTGATTCGCAATTTATGTCAGGCTGCGCAGACCCTTCGAGAAATTCGTGCAGGTTCACGCCGGCTTTTTGGGCTATTTTGGCCGCGGCCTGCGATGAAAAAAAAGATATCTCACGGTCATCACTTTTTAACAGGGGTGCGAGAGCCCGCAGCGCCATTTCTGTCTGGCCGACCCTGGTGAGTTTTACAATGGCCTGAATTCTGACGCTGCGTTTTTCAGAGCTTAATTGAGCGATAAGCTCGCTTTCTGCTGTTTGCCCGGTCAATGATGTCCTGCCGATTATTAAAAATCTTACGAAGTAATTGCAACATTACTGAGCTTCAAGATTTCTTCACTTCGCCCGCAACGAAAACCTCTCTAAGACAACATTGCAAGCAGCGAAACGCAAAGGCAATCTCAATGCCATCGAATGTTATGGCTACCATCAGGATATTCTAAGGTTTTGCCACAGTCTCTGCAAGACAAATTTCAGGGGGTGAGTGTCAGTCTGGGCGAATTATAACTGCTGTCCATTCCGGCGCGACTGGCCCCGCGATTAGACTCACGGTGAACGATGTGGGGGGTGATAAAAATAATGAGCTCGGTGCGAATCTCACGATTGGTCTTTTTCTGAAACAGTTTGCCGATACCCGGAAGATCGCCGAAAAATAGAACTTTGCTCAGGCTTTCGCTTTTATCGGTCTTGATCATACCGCCAATGACGATGGTGTGGTTGTTTTTGCAGATTACCTGTGTTTGAGCGCTGCGATTACTGAGATTCGGCGTTGAATTGCCACCGAGGTCGGTATAGCCGAGTACACTTGAAATGGTCGGCTGGATATCGAGAAAAACTTCATCGTTGCCTGTTACCGAAGGGGTAACCACCAGGGCGATGTTGGCGTTGGCCTGGGCAATGGTATTGGTAACCTGCCCGGTTTCGGCATTGACCTGCGAAGCTGAAACATACGGAATAGCCTGACCAACGGTAATGTTTGCCTGGCGGTTGTTCAGGGTGGTAATTACCGGGTTGCTCAAGACTTTAGCGAAGCTGTGGGTCTTGAGCATTGCCAGCAAGGCCCTGAACTGGTTTATATCGAGGCTGCCGAATCTGAAAACCCCGGTGCCGCCGGCATCAGAGGTTTCGGGAGCAATCGAAATATCAAACAGACTTTCCGTTGAACCAGGTATGGGAATTGATTTCTGCCAGTTGATGCCCAGACGCTCTTCTTCATTCTTGTCGATTTCATAGATATGGGCATCGATAGTAACCTGAATCGGTGGCATATCAAGTTTCCCTATCAGTTCTCTGATGCGGTCAAGGTTGTTCTGGGTGTCGGTGATGATCATCATATCTTTGCGGCCGCCGGCCGCAGCACCTTCGACGGCCGCACCAGCCTGAGATGCCTGACTT
>JAQUZA010000417.1 GCA_028691595.1 Candidatus Rifleibacteriota bacterium | reverse complement strand
GTCCCGCCAACCGGAATCCGGTGAAATCTCGACGATGCGCCGTATACTCCGTCGTCTCGAAAATAGCGAACCTCTGTTGCTTGTGCCTTTATCATGTACCAGTGGTGATTGCCATGAGTTAAGACCCTTCATCACCTGGGAGCCCTTTGCCCTGGAAGGGAACGCCCCTGGTTGTTTTCCAGTTGAAACGGGTTTCTGGGCTTTCCCGGTAAAAACGGGTTCGGATTATCAAATCTTTCAGGCCGATATCGGGATGCTGCACGGCCTGCCCAACCATGATTTTCCGGTAAAAATTGCCGGGCGCAATGCCAGAGTCTGTAATCTGCATACTGATTTCTGCGAATTTTTAGTTAACGGGCACCTGCCAGGGCCTTTTCCAGTCATGGGCTTTTTGACCGGCGGCGATACTCACGCGCCAGTTGACCTGCAAAACTGGAAACCGGCAGATCTAAAAAATCTTCTCGCCCACCTTGACCACTGTCCGCTCTACCTGCAAAAAAACAATCAAATTATCGAGTTTCCGGCCTGAGCTATTTTAATGGCACGCTGGCTGCGACAATTTCAATGCCGGCATTACTGATTCTGGCAGTTACCAGCTTAACACCGTAGCGGTCGAGAAGCAGGCGGTAAGGGGTCAACAACTGCAGACGAAAATCAAGATTTGGCATAAAACGGTGGCTGAGAACCTGCCCATCTTTTAAGATCAGCAATCTGGCATAATCTGGGTGATCTTCGTCGCCCCGGCCCTCATAAACCACAATGGCAAGATAGCCGCCAACCGTGCCGGCCACCCAGGCATCGAGAAGCATGTTTCCAGACGGGCAGGTGTAAGAGGCAATTTCTTCAGGAGTTCGGCTGATACTGCTAAATCGCAGAATTTTGAGGTTGTCATCCTGTTTTTCAAGTCTGATAAGTGAAGAACCCATGAAACAGGGCTGAGAACTTCCTTGAGCTTCCCATTGAAGAATCCCGCTGTTATTAAAAACAAATGTTCGATCGCGGCCTGAATCGTAGAGAACCATGTTAAGCCCGAGACGGTCGGCTTCTACAAAACTGATATGTCTGAATAGAATACGGTCACCATCGAAACCAAGCTGCTTTTCGAGACGGTTGCCCGCAAACAGCAGCAATTCATTGCGCGAATTATCGGCAACTGCGAGACGGTCCCCACGCAGCAGGGCAAAATCGTCAAATTGCAGCGTCTGCGCCTGATGGTCGGTTGCGAGCATCAGTTGCTTTTGCTGGCGCGAATCATAGGCAAAAAGAGTTCTGCCTGACTTATCTAGCAGCAGAACCCTTTCATTGTCGACTTTTAATGAATAGCCTCTAAAGGCTTCTTCGAAACGCGCTGCAGCTTCGCCAAGGCCTTCAGGCCATGGGGCAAACCGGAAAGTGCAAAGAGGCTCGAACTTCAGCAGGTCTGGCTGCTCAGGCAGCATCAGCGCAATTTTTTTCTGATAATCGGCATAATCGAGATCATCGGTCGGGGGATTCGCCGAATCGAGCTGAGCGTATGCAGGGTTAAGAAGCAAAAACACTGAAGCAAGCACAAGCAGAACCACTGATTGCTGCAAAAAAAACAAAGGTAACTGTTCGCAGTAATTGCGCTTTACAAAAAGAAACTGAATATTGCTGTGCTTGCAGATGTTTTTCATTATTGCCCTCTTATAGCTTGCCTAAGGGCGGCAGAAAATCTTTTGGGTCGCGTGTTACGCCGCTGGCAGAATCTTCTCTCACTTCAAAATGCAGATGAGCACCAGTTGAAATGCCTGAATTATTGCAAATTCCAACCTGATCACCCGTTTTGACAAGCATGCCCGTCGGCAATCTGTTTTTCTTCATCAGGTGAGCGTAGCGGGTAAAAAGTTGCTGGCCATCGACTTCGTGAGCCACCACCACCGAATAGCCATACCCTGATTCCCAGCCACTTTTGATGACCCGCCCCGACCCTATGGCCAAAACTTTCCAGCCATTGCATTTCCAGCCGGCAAGATCAATGCCACTGTGAAAGCGCCTGGTCTTTTTAACCGGGTGAATTCTGCTGCCATAATCAGAGGTTATGACCACCTCGGCGCTGCCTTTTACAGGCCCTACCGGAATCAGGTTTCCAAAAGGATTTCGCAGGGTTTCAAGCCGCTCAAGTGAATCAGAAACTTTCTCTTTGCTTGAATAAGTCGTATCTTCAGCCAGTTTTTCAACCGTTTCGTTATAATTCTCTATTGCTGCGGCACGCAGCTTTTCTTTTTCCGCTGGCGAAGCTGCCACATTGGCAAGGCGGTCGCGGGCCAGACCGGCAAAGAATGAGAGTTTGCCAGATTCAGAGCTACGCAGATCGGCTTTTTTCAGTGCGGCATCTATACTTGTCAACGTTTTCTGAATGTTCTCAACATTTTTAAGACTGGCTTTAGTGATCTTTAAAGCACGCAAATCTGAATACAAGCCCATGATCGCCGGCAAATTTATCTGCCCGAGCCGTTTTTCTATTCTTTTTATATTGATGATTTTTCTGTCAATGCCGGTTTGTAAAACCTGTCTGACAATCTTCTGCTCTTTTTTCCCCATTTTATCAAGCAAAGACTCAACCAGAAAGGTTTGCAGTTCCATGGCCGGCGAATCTGTGGCAACCCCGACCGATTGGGCGACTTCGCCATTATCTGGCAAATCTATTTCTGTTAGAGGCTGATTGAAGTCGTAGTGAAGAATTGCCCTGTCAACGTCGGCGGCCTGAGCAAATGCAATGCCGCCAGAGAGCAGAAATATTCCCAGCAGCTTTAAAACCGATGAATTCATAAAGCCCTCCACGGCACACAACCGACCCGGCGCTAAAATGCCCCGGAGAGGGTGATTTCTGCCTCGTTAAAATCAAATTTGCCCAGACCATTGAGATAGACCATCGGCAAACCTTTCGGGTCGACCTCTAAAATTGCCCTGATAAACTTGTTAACCTGATTTCTGATAAAACCCTCTGCCGGAACAGGCCAGCTATTGATGGTAACCGCTCCTGGTTTGAAGCCCTGATCTGCTTTAACAATTTCAATTTGTATAACCAGGCTGCGCAGCATGAACCCTGAACCGATAAGAAAAAAAACTCCACGGTTGTTGCCCGGCAAAAAGCGGGCCCGCTGCAGGCAAAAGCCATTTACCGGCGGAATCTGCCAGGCATTAAGATAAGCATTGAATTCTGAAGGTTTTAAAATCAGTGGGGCGCTGGCATTGTTTTCGATATCGAGTCGCTTTTCCTGAAGGTTCCAGAAGTCTTCCTGGGTAGGCCCCGAAAATTCTGGCAGACTGGTCTGGGCAACCACAAGTCTTAAAGGTTCAGCCAGAAAAAACCAGGCAAGAATAACGACAAAAACAGCCATGGCAATCGGGTACACGCAGCCACAGCCAAAGCCGATAAAAACGGAGCGCAGACAGCCGGTGCGGCGGGTAACTGGTTCAGCAGCCATCGTTATGCAAAGCTTTTAAGAACAGTCTTCTCTTCAAAAGACAGAAGTTTTTCAATATCGAGAAGAATGATCAATTTATCATCGATCTTGGCAACACCCTGAATGTACTGAGAATCGATACTGGCCGAGAACATGGCCGGTGCCTTTTCAATTTCATCGACGTAGAAACGCATAACTTCTGAAACATTGTCGACTATCATCCCGACCTGATTCTTTTCAAGTTCAACAATCAGTATCTTGGCGCTTTGACGGTTTTCATTTGGCGACATATCGAAGCGCTT
>JAQUZA010000416.1 GCA_028691595.1 Candidatus Rifleibacteriota bacterium | reverse complement strand
CAAACCGACCCGGCTGATAAAAGGCTTCAAGCTTGAAGATGGCAGAGTTGTTTCCGGCAAACTGCAGATGAAGGCGGATCATTCCGGTGTTGAACTGGTGATCGCCGAAGAAGTTGATTCTGGCAAATCCAGGCAGGCTGACTGAATGGAACTGGCATATCGTTTTATTATTTATATTCTGATCGCTAATGTCGGGTACATGATTTTTTCCCTTTACCGCAAGGGGTTCAGGCATTACTCAGGCTATATTTCGCAATTATTTTTTCTGTTGTGCCTTATGATTGTTATGGTTGCCCGCGATGTAAGCGGTGGAATGGCTCTGGGCGTATCTTTTGCCGGCATTTCAATCCTGGTGCTGCTTCCTATTTTTCTTCAGCGTCAGATAGATGGCCTGATGGCAGAAAACCGTATCACCGAGATCGAGCCTTATGCCCGTTGGAAAGCCAACCTCGCCTGGAGTGAACTCAATGTTCACATGCATGACGTGGCCAGGCTTGCAGAAGAATTCGGTGACGACAATAACCGTCTGGAAACCGAGCTACGAGCACTGTTGAACCGCGGCGAACCTTACGATTCAATGACCCGTATTTTTCTGGGTCTTATTCATTTTAATAACCGCAACTTTGAAAATCTTATCAGAGACCTTCGCCAGGAAGGCCGGGAATTTTCAGACCATTCTTTTGAAGAGCTCCTGTACCTGGTTCGTGCCTATCTTGAAACCACAAGATATGACGAGGCAGTCGCTGCTCAGATGGCTCTTGAGGCCAAGCTCAACGAGGGGGAGGAATCATCGCCTGAAAAACGCGCCAATCTGGTGATCAGTCGCATGATATTTCTTGCCTTTATGGGCTGGCTGAATGATTTTGACCGGCTTATTCAATCTGGAGAAGCCGGTATTGAAAGATTGCCATCGGTTTTATGCAGCTTCTGGAGGGGCGTTTGCCTTTTTAATTCTGGCGAGTACACAGAGGGCGAAAAGGCAATGTCTGAAGTGATGAAAAGCTTTACAGACGATGAGGCTGGCGATGCCATGCTGCCTTTCATGCGCAAACGGTTTTTTGCCCTGATAGAGAATCGTGAGTTTTTTGACAACAAAATCAGACCACACCTTCAGGCCTTATACGCAAAATCAGGTCAGGCCATGATTGAGCTCATCGGTAATGAATCTGCTCTGGCAGAGAAATCAGAGTTTTCTGAAAGGGCATCTAGCATTCTTGGTTGGGCCACGATGGTTGTTTCTGCGACCCTGATGATGAAACTCAATGTTGAAGACGTGGTCAGCCTTATTGAGGTTGGAGCCAACAGTTCTTTTCTTGTTAAGAACGGTGAATATTTCAGATTGTTAACCTATCAATTCATTCATATTGGCTGGATGCATCTGTTGATGAATCTCGTGGCCCTGAAATTTTTCGGGCCTCCAGTCGAAACTGTTGCTGGTTGGCCTCTTTTTCTGGGAATTTACTTCCTTTGTGGTACCGCGGGTGGTGCAGCAGCCGTTTATGCCGGGCAACCCCTTTCTGCAGGTGCCTCGGCTGCAGTGCTTGGCCTGCTTTCTGTTGCTCTTGTTTTTGAGTTGATGAAGGTGAAGGGTTCTGAGGCCCTGACAAGACGGCATAATTTCTCTACCCTGGTGTTTATTCTGGTTATAAATCTCGTCATTGGCGCAGTTGAGACCGTTGTCGACAACAGCGCTCACCTCGGCGGTCTCATAGCAGGTGCCGTAATTGGTTTTATGCTGGTGCCGGTTATAAATTCAAGATTTTTAAAACCAGTGGCCGGCTTTGTATCAGTCTGGTTGTGTATTTTTGCCTTGCTGATAAGTCTTTATCAGATGAATCTGCAGCGACAGAATGGCTTTTACCCGGCAAATCCGGGTGCTTTTCATGATCTCAAACCCGGAACCGGGAGCATGAGTCTGGAAACACCGGAAAGCTGGAAAATTGAAAAGATTGAAGAAGAACCGGGCCAGTTTGGGGCTGAGTTTGTCGGGCCTTTCAAAGAAAGGTTGGCAGTCTTGATCGCAGCCAATGAAGAGCCTTCTGAAAAAGTGCTGCTCGAATATGTAAATCAACGAACCAATGAAATTGAAAAGAGTTCAGAAATTTCCCTTAAATCCAGAAAGGGCCCCGAAAAAATTGGAACCAATGAAAAAACAATTTTCCGGATCCGCTGGCAGCTGAGTGCCGCTGGCGGCCCTCTCTCTGTTGTTGATTACCTTGTTTTTGAGAAAAATCTGCTGTATCTGCTGCGTTTTTTTCTTGGTACAGAGAATGACGGTGCCTATGATCGAATTATGAACCGAACTGTTGAATCGTTCAGGCTTAAGTAAGTCTTGAACTCTTCAAGGGCAAGCAAACGTCAGCAAATTCGAACAAAATGCAGGTTTTTTTTATTATTATTGCATAGAACTTGAATTTACCCCTTGAAATTGTGCACTGAAAGGTATATACATTCAATCTGTGACCTAATTCTTACAGGGGGCTTTTATCGTAATGAGAAAAAATCTGTTTCTTGTTGTCATCATGGCTATGCTCGCGTTACCATCCGGCGTTTTTGCAAAAGACTGGTGGAAACCAGGCAGCTGGTTCACCAAAAAAAGTCGTTCAACAACTGTTACAGGTGTTGTTGATTCTGTCGCTGAAGGCAAAGTAATGTTCAAAACCCTCGATGGTCAGAACCTTCTTCTGATCGGCGAAGATGCTGCACGCGTCGGAGAAAACAGAAGCGTCAAAATTCGGGTTTTCGGTAATGTTTTCAAGCCAGATCAGAAGTATCCTTCTGGTGCCGTTCAGGTAAGAAGCTTCAAGGTTCTTGAACAGGTCGAAGTTGCTGCTGAGCCTGTTGTTGAACCAGTTGCTGAACCCATTGCCGAACCAGAACCATATCTCGAACCAGAACCAGTTGCTGAGCCGGTCGTTGAAGAAGTTCAGCCAGAACCAGTTGTTGCAACTGCTGACGAATACAATGACGAACCAGCTGATACTCACGAAGAACAGCCTGTAGAAGAATCTGTAAGCCAGTATGTCGTTAAATCAGGCGACACCCTTGGCAAAATCAGCAAAAACGTCTACGGTACTTCAGGCAACTGGAAAAAGATCGCTGAATACAACGGCATAACCAACCCCAAGCTTCTTAAAGTTGGCATGACCCTCAGAATTCCGCAGAATTGATGTGATGCCGAGCAGCATTCTGAAATATTCAGAATGCTGCTTTTTTATTTTGATAAGACAAAAAGCTGGAAAAGCTTAAATTTGTGTGTTAGTCTCTCTAGCAACAAATTGTCTGCTCTTAACAGGAGGAATTATGAAAAACGTCGACATGAGCATCGAAGGAAATATTCTGACCCTCAAAGTTGATCTGTCAAAGGACTTCGGTAAGTCTTCTTCTGGTAAATCAGTTATCATCGCTTCAACCGAAGGCAACTACGCGATTCCAGGTCGCGAAGAAAAAGTTGGTCTTAACGTTTACCGCAAAGCCTGATCAGTTCTTTTCGTTAAATAACCAGGGCGGCACTCCACATGAGTGTCGCCCTGGTTTATTTTTCATCCTCTATTTCTTCTTCTTCAACCTCTTCAACCACTTCTATTTCTTCGTATTCTACTTCTGTGTCTGAATCTAATTCGCCTTCTTCGACTTCAATATACTCGATTTCCCCGTCCTCTATTTCTTCAACCTCTTCCTCCTCAATTATTTCTTCTATCTCTTCTATCTCCTCAATCTCCTCAATCTCCTCAATC
>JAQUZA010000415.1 GCA_028691595.1 Candidatus Rifleibacteriota bacterium | reverse complement strand
CCTCTGTCAAGGCTTTTGGTTCTGCATTTTCTGCTTTTTCGACCGGGGCAGGCCAGTTCATGGCTGCCCGGCCCGGCCAGTACATGATAAATGCCGAAAAAACCAGCCAGGGAAATTGCATCAGATGTGCAATCACAAAGATTTCAACAATAACAACCCCGCACCAGATAAGCAGAGTCTGATTGATAACTTTTTCCGGCTGCTGCATTTTTCTTATCCTCCTGGCAGGGCTAAGCCTGCAGAATTTCGTTCAAAAGTGTTTTCGCTTCTTTATGCCCCTGATTTGCCGCTTTCTGCAACCAATCCTGGGCGCGGGCCAGATTGAATTCAACCCCCATGCCGCACTGATAAAGAGTGCCAAGATAAAACTGCGCATGGGCATCGCCGCTCTCGGCAGCCAGCTTAAACCAGTTGGCAGCCGTAGCAAAATCCTGTTTTACGCCCAGCCCCTTATGGTAAATCTCGCCAATCATACGCCGGGCAGGTATAGAACCAAGCTTTGCCGCCTGCTGCAGCATCTGCAAAGCAGCCGCAATATCGACTCTGGTACCGTAGCCAGGCAACAGACTCTTTGCCTGAGCACAAAGCTCTTCGGCACTGCCGGTTAAAACTACCGGTGCAGCTGGCGGCACTGGCTGTTTCACTTGTACCGACGGCTTTGCAGCCACTGCCTTTGAGGCCGCACCGCCTACCGGCTCTAACTTTGACTTTGCCTGGGCCGAAGCTGGCTTAATCGCCTTCTCGCCAACATAAACCCCGTTGGAAACCGGTGAAGGCTGAGAAGACTCTGGCGATTGCCCAGGCCTGGAAGCCACGTCTGCGGGGAGCTTAGCCTGACCGGGCAATGACGATTTGCGGCGGGCTACGGGGGCAGCCAAGAAAAAGCCTGTAGATGCAGGCTTTTCAGCCTTTACGGCAACGGCGGCCATGCCGGCGGTTTCACTGACAGGGGCCGGAACCCACCAGGCCCTGAATACTTTGATCACACCTTGAGCATCGGTGCCAAAGATTATACCAGCCCGGTTTTTTGCATTAACATCCCAGGCATCTGCATTCACGGCCTGAGCCCCGGCAGATTCAACCTGATTTGCACCGGCGGGTGAAGCAGATGAAGAAGGTGCAGAAGGTCGCAGCGGCTCAGCGTCGACCTTGAGCCCAAGTGAAATGGCCCATGATTCTACCGCCCAGACCGCCAGTTCTGCGCTTAACTGGCGTTTTCGGCCAAGATTGCCGGCCAGAGAGTTAACGAGGGTGCGAGAGACCGGGCCTACGGCCCCTTTCTGTAATTCCCAGGGGATTCTCTCCTGGAGACCGGCTTTTAAAGCTGAAATCTCTGGCAACTGCTTCCAGCCGCCTATTTTTTGCAGCAGGCGTTCAAAATTATCAGCACTCTGAAAGACGGCAGCGTCCTTGCGCCCCACCAGTTCGCAAAGTGCCTTTAAAATTCTCTCACGCATAGTATCTACACTGGCCCGCCTTTTTTAATAATGCCTCAGAATAACAATTTTTAATGACCCGGTCAATAATATTGCCCGCGGTCAGCAAGGTGTTGAAAAGGCAGTAACCCGGCGAGTTACAAATAAATAACCGCTAAGACTGCCTCAAACAAGAACTTGTCAGCTGTTTATCTTCTTCATCAACCAGGCCATGTTTCTGCCGAGCACGTGCATGGTATTAATTCCTTCTTCATCAGCACTCACGCTGCCTTCGGCCCTGCCAATACCAAGATTCCAGTAAGTCGAGCCCGGAACAATCATTTCCTGAATGAAGAAAAACTTGTTGATCGCGTCGAAGGCATCAGTAGAACCAGCCCGACGCACTGCCACCACTGCAGCGCCAACCTTGCGTCTGAAAGCGCGGTCATTGGCAATACCAACATAACCTGCACGGTCAATCAATGCCTTTATCTCAGAAGTTACATTGGCAAAATAGGTTGGTGAAGCTATGATTATTCCATCAGCAGCAAACATTTTTTCAATTACCTTGTTAATCATATCGGTTTCAATTACGCAGCGACCGTTTTTGTTCTCAAAGCAACGACCGCACGCCAGACAACCGCGCACCGAATTCCCGCCCAGTTGCACCAGGTCTGTCTCGATACCTTCTTTGTGCAGCTCTTCAAAGACGGTGTTAATAAGGAATTCAGTATTGCCGTTCTTTCTCGGACTGCCATTAATTGCCAGAACTTTCATCAGAACCCCCTTGGTCATTTTTTGCCATTATACAACAAGCACCTGAGCGCGTCAGTTGTTTTTCATTTGAACAGATGCTGAAGACTGATATAATTACAGACAGCAGCGGGCGATATTTCACACATCGTTATAAATTCTCAGAAAAAAGTAAATGCCAGGCAAAATGATTTCTAACAAACACTTTGTAGCCCTCTTGGCAAAACATACGCTCTGGCGGTAACATTGTTCAAATTGATTTAATAAAGGATACAGATATGAAAAAAATAGCTGTTTTTGCATTTCAGGGTGAGCTCATGTGTTTTGCTCACGCGCTTCTCAACACCATCGACCTGAGCGAAAAGGGCTATGAGGTTCAACTGATAATTGAAGGCGGTGCCACCAAGCTGATAGCTCAGCTTGCAGCCCCAGAAACACCTTTCCACAAACAATACTCGCAGGTCATAGAGAAAAAGCTGCTGGCCGGGGTCTGCAAAGCCTGCGCCGGCAAAATGGGAACGCTGGAAGAAGCCAGAAAGCAGGAACTTCCACTGCTCGATGATATGAGTGGGCACCCGGGCTTTGCGCACTGGCTTGGGCTCGGCTACGAAATCATAAGCATGTAAAATGAATCTTTGAGGTATATTGAATGTTCAAGCAGGCTGCCAGAATGATTCTAGATGCAAAACGCGTCTGCGCTTTCACCGGTGCCGGGATTTCTGTTGAGAGCGGCATTCCGCCATTCAGAGGCAAGGGCGGCCTCTGGAATACGCGTAACCCTCAATTCATCGAAATAGGCTATTTTTTTCAGAACCCCGAAGATTCATGGCGGCAGATAAAAGAGATTTTTTATGATTCGTTCGGGCTGGCAAAGCCGAATGAGGCACATCGTGCCCTGGCAGAACTTGAGGGCCATGGCATCGTGAACGCCGTTATCACCCAGAACATTGACAACCTGCACCAGGAAGCCGGCAGCAGGGTTGTTCACGAATTTCACGGCACGACCAACCGCCTGATCTGCCTTGACTGCCATAAAACCTTTGTCAAAAGTGATATCTCTTTTGCCAGAATGCCTCCGGAGTGCCCCAACTGCGTGATCGGCTTAATCAAGCCCGACTTTGTCTTTTTTGGCGAAGATATTCCAGAAGCGGTGCGCACCCAATCTTTTGCCGAAGCCGAAAAATCTGATGTATTCATTGTTATCGGCACAACCGGCGAAGTCATGCCTGCCTGCATGATTCCATACCTTGCCCGCGAGAACGGTGCACAGATTATCGAAATAAACATCAGCCCCTCAGCATTCACAAGCGGCACCACTGATGTGTTCCTGCAGGGGCCAGCTTCAACCATGATGCGCGGCCTGCTTACCGAAATGCAGCAGCTGGCATAATAAGTCTCAGAACCGTGAACACTTCAGAGCCAAAGCCTCAGGCAATCATAAGCCCTTTTGTTGGTCACTATTTCAAAATTCACAACAAGCTTACCGGTGACGCACTCGGGCCGTTCTCATGGCAAGAACTCATCGACCTGGCACGTTCCGGCAACCTGCATCTTGAGAGTCGCATTGCCGATGTCAACACGCCAGA
>JAQUZA010000414.1 GCA_028691595.1 Candidatus Rifleibacteriota bacterium | reverse complement strand
ACGACAGGCTTGTCAGAGGTTTCCAGGACACCCCAGGCAGCAGCGGGAAGTGCCGGAATATCGCCTGAAACTACCCGGTGTTCCGGGCAAATCACCGCAACGCCACGCTGGCCGACCTCTTCACGCAGCTTGCGAACCCTGAAAAAGGGGTTGACAATATCAAGATCGATCAAAGTCGAACTTTTATAATGTGAAGCTTTATAAACCGACAGATTAAGAGCCAGTTCAGTTTTTCCTGCCCCCGCGCCACCAATCAAAAAAGTGGCCGGGGCAGTTTGATCAGCAAAGGGCAGATTCATCAGAGATCTGATTCCCGCCTTGCCAGCTCCATGAATTTATCGTAATTGGGATCGTCTACACGGCCAATCATTTCATGAATAACGATTTCCATTGTGGTAATAACCGCACCGGCGCGGCGCATCTTTTCGATGGCCACCTTCCAGTTAACCTTCTTGGTTGAACTGGTGGCATTAAGAACCACATGCACCCTGTAACCACGGCTGATAGCATCAAGAACGGTCGGGCAGATTGAAATATGGGTTTCCATGCCTGCAACGATCAGGGTATTGGTGTTCATGGCCTCGAGACGAAGAGTGAGGTCTTCGCTGCCGAAGCAGCTGTAGCGACTTCTTTTTATCGGTTCAAGCCTGGGAACGAGTTTTTTTACTTCTTCGATGGTTCCGCCAAACTTCTGGGGCGAAAGCTCAGTCAGCACTATCGGCAGCCCAATCATGCCCGCAAATGAAACCAGCGACTTGATGTTGTTAATCATGGCTTCTTTTTTGTAGATTGGCTTGATGCATTTTTTCTGTACATCGCTGATAAGCAATACGCTGCCTTCTCGGGAAAGGATGTCTGAATGTCTCATGGTCTGATTTTCTCCTGGCCTAAATAGTCAACTTGAAATTTTCGCCACCGTTATTGTCCCATTTTTGGTGAAGGTTCCCGGCCTGGTCGACCATCACCAGATTGAAACAATAATTAATTACTTCTTTGTGCGGGCCCCATATGGTAGCCCGAAAAACTCTCGGCATCGGTAATTGATTGATACGCGCCGCGCGACCTCGTTCATAAAGACGATCGCCATGACGGTAAGGGGAATGGCTCACCGAAAATTCGCTGCCCCATTCGATTCCATCAGCCTCAAGCTCGGTATCTTGTGGATATGCCCAGCTGTCGAGGCTCCAGTGTAGTCTTACATGCGTGCAGGCAGCAGAATGATCTATATACTCTATCTCACGGGGCATAATCAGCTGAGTAAAGTTATCACTGACCTTGTCAGAACCGTCTGTATAACGTATCTGAAAGAAATAGTGAAAGAGATAACGTTCGTCGCCTTCAAAGTGCGTCGGAATGCGAAGCACCCAAGAACGCTTCAATGGCGCGGTACCCCATTCCGGCATCATGGTAAAACTCTGCATGTTGTGCCAGTCGGGTGGGCGATTCATATGCCCGAACACCAGACTCAGGGTTACTGATTCGATGTTGTCTTCCTGGTCGACCCATTCTTTTTTAAGGTAGGAAAAACCCTCAAAAGGTCTGGTTGAAGGAACTTCATGGGCAACACCCTCAGAGAGCGATTTGGTTTTTCGCCCGGGTTCTGTCTGGTGTACAACGGCTCCGGTTTCCGTGGTCATTAAAATACGTCCTGAATTTTAGCGCTGTCAAAGTATAACACAACAGGAGCAAAAATATAAAGAGCAACTACTCGCCGAGTGATTTTTTTGCCGAATCAATGTCTTTTATCATCGACTGGGCATCACGACCGAGCTTGTCATCTGGAGCAAGACTGATTACCCTTTGAAAAGAGGTAATGGCACGATCAAACGCCTGAGAATCGCCTGCCAGACCCTTGTCTGTCCAGGCAAGGCCAAGGTGATAGTTATATTCAGGGTTATCAGCCTGTCTCGACAATGCCTCATCATATTTCGCAATGGCCTCATCGAGCTTGCCCTTCTTGTAGAGCTCATAACCTTCGGCATGCAAAACAGCCGCCTCAGCGACCCCTTCAGAGCCACCTGCTTCAACACTGTCGCTGGCATTCTTGCCGGCGGCACGGCGACGCTTGAGCTTTGCCCAGATGTCATCCTTTTTTTTCTGGGCTTCTTCTCTTTCGAGGGCTTCCTGGGCCAGGCGTTCTTCTTCAGCACGCTTTAAAGCGAGCATTTGTTGATTCTCGCGGTCACGCCATTCATCCAGCACGGCAAAAACAGGCTGGAGACGGCTGGCATAAATACCCGGGTCAGTTTTAAGGGGTGTAAGAATTCTTTCAGCATCTGGATACAGACCATTGATGAACTGAAGAGCACCATAATAATAACGAGCTTCAGTGTCCTGGTTATTCTCGGCAAAACGTGGCGCGAAGACTTCATTGCCCTGGGCAAGCAGACCACGATCATCTTTTGAAGCAAGACCCGGGTCGGCCATGACTTTAGCAAAATAAATATCCAGGGCGGCATTCAGACCCTGGCTTTCGCGGGCATTAAAAACATCTGCAAGCGGCCCGGTTTCGGGAGCAAAGTATTTCTGCAGTTCGATACTCTTCTCTTCTGGTTTTGTGGTTTCGACTTCAAGACCATCGAAAATCAGCAGTCTTGCTTCTTCGGTATCTCTGGCTACTTTGTTTTCGGGTATAACCAGCCCGTATTGCCTCAGCCTGGTGCCTGAACCGATAAGCGTCAACGTTTCACGAACTACCGGATCAGCTGCCTTAATTATAGTTGCCGGCTTTTTTATCTCACCAAGCATTTTTTGTAACTGAATTACTCTCGGGTGATCTGGTGCCTGCAGCGATGCTTCAATCAGCAGGCGACGTGCCTTTTCGAGGTCTTTTTTATCGAGGTAAACCTGCGCCAGCCAGACTTGCGCCGCAAAATTGCGCCGGTCGATGAGCAGAATGTTCTCAAACTCGAGAGCAGCATTGTCAAGCTCACCTTTATCGTAACATTCCTGACCAGCCTTAAGAAAAAGGCTGATATCTTCATCGGTTTGCGCCACGGCAACCGCAGGCTGTGAAAGCGACAGCAGGGTTGTCAAAATCGCTGCAATAAAAGTTGAAGAACGCTTAATCATTGAAAATTGATTTCCTGGCCTAGTACCGCCACTCTGATACTGTTACGTGCCCTGGTCGGAAATACATGCAACTGCTTGCCGGTGTAATTAATACCACCCACGGCAATCATCTCAAGAAAACCGTCATTGTCGAGGTCGGCAAAGGTCAGCGGTGCAACGGTTTTGCCGATAAACTTCGGATATCCATCAAGCGGCTTGCCGGTGCGGGAAAGGGCCATGACATACCCGGCTTTTATCGCGGTTCCTTTTGGGTCCCAGGCGGTGAAAACCAGATCTAAACGGCCATCGCCGTCAATGTCGAGCACTCTTGGAGCATGGTAAATAGCGTGGCCAGTCTTAAAAGGCCAACCCTGTCTGGGAGAGCCATTTTTGTCACAGACGGTAATGGTGCCATCGGCCTGACCTATAATAAATTCATCGCGACCATCACCATCTATATCGGCGAGCCTGGGGGCGGTATGAGCACCATCAGAAAGAGGAAACTCGCTGAGTTTACGGCCGGAGGGATCCCACATGATGAATTTTTTGTCAGGCGTGGTGGTGTAAATTTCTTTAACACCGTCGCCATCAACATCGCCAGCATCAACATTGAATGGCCAGGTCATGTTCTCAGTGGTTTCCTGGGGCCAGCCATTCGCAGGCACCCCCATCTGATTGAGAATCATCACCTTGCCACCATCGTCTTTGCAGA
>JAQUZA010000413.1 GCA_028691595.1 Candidatus Rifleibacteriota bacterium | reverse complement strand
GCCGGGAACCAGATCAAAAATGAAAAAAGCGGAGTGGTGGCCGGCGGCTGTGACTCAGAAGCAGACGCCCAGGATGAGACGCCCTGCAAAAAAGAAGAAATCTACATGACAGACGAGGATGCCCGTGACCTGGACGACTCTTTCATCAGATTGAACGACACAATAGCAACATACCGGGCCGAGCAGGAGGAGGAAAATTGAAGCGACAGGCGGGTGATAAGCAATGGAATCACTGAACCAGGACAACATCAAGGCCGATCAAAGGACCGACCTTACAGACGAAGAATTGAACAATCTTACAAATGCCGAGAATCAGCGGCAAATTGAGAAGCATCAGAAGCCAAAAATCAGCGAGGCTGAAAAGACGCGAAATTTTTATAACCCGAACAAAACGACAGACCTTGGAAATGCCGAGCGACTGGCCGCCGTGGCAGTGGACGATCTAAAATATGTGCCTGGAATTGGCTGGTATTTTTATGATTCTGGCGTGTGGCTTTCAGACAACTATGCCGCGCAAGAGGTTTATAAAAACAAGCTTATCGGCTCTCTGTACGAAGAGGTGTCCGCTGCAGCTGCAGTTCAGAAAAAAACAGGCATAGAAACGGTTTCGGCGCTTTCTAAGTGGGCTGTGAGATCAGAAGGGCTGGGAAAGGCTGAGGGAACGCTAGGAATGGCAAAATCATCACCGGCTTTCTATACCTTGCCAGGCAAGCTCGATTCTGACCAGATGCTTTTGAATGTCAAAAACGGAACTGTCGACCTGAGAACCGGCAAATTGAGGGCGCATGATCGAAAAGACCTGATTACCAAACTTGCGCCAGTTGATTTTGACCCAAGTGCAAAAGCGCCTATTTTTGAAAACTTCTTATTGCAGATTATGGGCGGTGATGAAGAGCTTGCTGGCTTTATTCGGAGGGCGGTTGGCTATTCTCTCACAGGTTCGGTAAAAGAACAATGTTGGTTTATCTGCTATGGCGTGGGTGCGAACGGGAAGGGCACCCTATTAAATGCCCTGCTTCAAATTTTAGGTAGTTATGGTACGCAGGCCGCGCCCGATTTACTTATGCTTGCAAGGGGCGGCGGCGAAAAACATCCTACAGAGCAGGCTGATTTAATGGGTCGGCGACTGGTAGTAGCGCAAGAAACAGAATCAGGCCGGCAGTTGGCAGAAGTTGCGGTTAAGCAGATGACTGGTGGCGACAAAATCAAGGCCCGGTTTATGCGGGGCGATTTCTTTCAGTTCGACCCTACTCACAAGCTGTGGCTTGCTACAAATCACAAGCCGGTGATTAGAGACACCACTGAATCAACCTGGCGAAGAATTATCTTGATACCCTTCGAGGTCGTTATCCCGGCGGACGAGCGCGACAAGGATTTGCCCGAAAAGCTCTTCAGCGAGTTCCGGGGTATTCTTGCATGGGCGGTTGCCGGGTGTCTTGAATGGCAAAGAAGCGGACTGCGAATCCCTGCAAGGGTAAGGGCTGCAGCTGAAGAATATCGGGAAGAATCAGACGTTGTGGGCCGCTTTCTTGAAGAGCGAACCTTAAAAGACGCCGGCAACTCTGAGCCTTTGAGTAAAATCTTCAAGAGTTACCAGGAATGGTGCGGTGAAAATAATCATAGTCCTATGTCAACTCGCACGTTTTCGCAATCTCTCCAAGAAAGAGGCTTTCAGAAGGTGAAAAAAGAGTGTGGCGTTGTATTTCTTGTTTTTCGAGTATCACCGTTGTCTTATTCAACCTGACGAACCTGACGATGCAAAGGTTAATTCTCTATATTTTTTTTCACGAGAGCGTAATACTTTTCATCGTCAGCTTCGTCAGCCAAAACAATAAAATCAGCCATACAAGCTTGTTTCTGGCTGACAATCAAAATTTTTAGAATGAACATTTTAGAGTTTTTGCAATCCGAAGGAGTTGCCGCAAGGGCGAAAAGTCAATCTGAGTATTCCAGTCCTTGCCCGGTATGTGGCGGAAATGATCGGTTCACAATCTGGCCCGATAGGAATCGCTGGCACTGCAGAGGCTGCAACAAAGCTGGCGATCTTATCGAGTTGGTCCAATCCTGCAAGGGCATGTCTTTCCCTGATGCTTGCCGGTTTATCGGCGAAGATTGGAGAATAGACCCGGCAAAGAGCCCAGACCGCCTCGCCACAAATGCGGAAAAAGCTGGTTTTAAGCAGCAATTCCATTTATGGCAGCCAAAAGAAGCAATGACACCATTTCTCGGTTGGACAAGCAAGGCGCAGGCTCTGATTGACTGGTCACATGAGCATTTGTTGAATAGTCCGGAGCAGCTCAATTGGTTGCAGATCAAGCGTGGTATCAGCCTTGAGGCAGTGAAGCGGTTTAAGCTTGGCTGGAATCCCAAGGACTTATTTCGAGATCGTAAGGCATGGGATTTACCGGAAGAGTTAAGCCAGAGCACTGGCAAGCCGAAAAAGCTTTTTATTCCTGCCGGGCTGGTTATACCTGGTCATGATTCGGCCGGCGGCATCAACCTGGTAAAGATCAGACGACCGAATCCGCCGGAAGGCCAGGCCCGGTATTACTTTCTACCAGGCGGCGTTGCCGCACCTTGCTTTTTTGGCAACAGCCTTAGCAGCTTTATAGTCGTTGAATCTGAGCTTGATGCAGTTCTGCTTGCTCAGGAGTCTGCCTGGGTTCTTACTGCCGTCAGCACTGGTTCAGCAACAAACCGGCCAGACTCGAAAAGTTTTCAAATTCTCAGTCGGGCAGATTGTTTAATCATTTCACTCGACAATGATGAGGCTGGAGGAAAGGCAGGGGTTAATTTTTGGCCTGAGATTTTTCCTGATGCAAGCCTTGATTTTATTCCATCAACATACGGGAAAGACCACACTGCCGCATACTTAGCCGGGTTTCCTCTTGCAAGATGGCTAAGACTACGCATGAAGCAACATCATGAACCGATAGAAAGCGACAAGACTGATAATAATGTCGCCGAAGTGAACGATCACGCCCATGTTGTGTTGTTTGAATCAGAGGCGGCAAATCTATTGCAAGAAACACCGCAGGCCCGCTGCAATCAAATCATTCTGGCGGCGCTGGTCTTGTCAGACAAACTGAAGACCCAGGGCCTGAACCACGAGGCGGAACAACTCGATATTCTGCTTGAAGTTGTCGACAGAATTACCGAGACAGAGCCGCAACAAAACATGACTGCTGCGTTGTATTACCTCGAAAGTTTCTTGGAACGGTATCGCCATGCAGGCTGAATCAAATTTGAGCGCCTGGCACAAATGGCACACATTGGCAAAAAGCATAAAAACTGGTATTATTATCTTGAGTCTCGGAGTTGCATTGATTGCAGCTGCTCCTCCTTGGGCAATTAGAGCCCTCTGGATTTGAGCCCCCGCCGAGGCTTCTTCATTTCTGGCACAGTTGGCACAACCCATCCCTGCCCGGTAACTCACAAGTCCCGGAGGTAAAAAGAAGAAGCCGGCAGCAATCGGCAGACAGAATCACTTCTGAGAGCCTTATCTCTGGTTTCACACAATTGAGCGATACCCGCCAGAGCGTGCATGCAGCGGCTTATTCTGCTAAAGATGATATCCCTTTCGATAAAAAAGTCAAATCATCATCGACAGTTGGTCACGCCTGATCGAAGTCGAGAAGGGAAACCGCAACAGCGTGAAGGTTTTCTGGCGCAAAACCAGGCCACCCGACAACAGATACGGTGTTGCAAATGTCGCAAAGTGTTGCAAAGTTGTTCAAATCTTCTTAAAGTGGTGGCAGTTTCGGTTAT
>JAQUZA010000412.1 GCA_028691595.1 Candidatus Rifleibacteriota bacterium | reverse complement strand
CAAACAGCTGCACAGCGTTCTTTTCTGGCTGCACCGCACCTATTTCGACGTCAAACTGCAGTCGGAATTCAATGACCGGCTGATTCCGGATGCCGGCGATATCGCCAGAACCAGCCGGGCAAAAATCGTCGAACTCGAACAGAAGCACGAAGACGAGGAAAAGAAGCTCAGAGAAGCCCTTGAGGCCGAAAAAGCCGACAAGGAAACCTATAAAGCCCGACTGGCGCAGCTTGAAGAAGAAAACCGGAAATTCAGAGAACTTTTCGCCGCCCGCAAAGCCGAGGCCGGGGCGGTTCCTGATACCCATGATTATTCAGAGGCAGAAACGAGAAAGCTGCTGGTCGACGTGCTGCTGCGCGAAGCCGGCTGGCACAAAGACACGCCCGGCCTCAGAGAAGAATACGAACTCACAGGGGTCGAACGCAACAAGGAAAGAACCGGCACCGGCCTGGCCGATTACGTTCTTTTCGACGACAACGGCCTGCCGCTCGCGGTTATCGAAGCCAAAAAGACCACAAAAGACGCAAAACTCGGAAAATACCAGGCGCTCGATTACGCCAACGCCCTCGAAAAGAAGTTTAACCAGCGCCCGATCATCTTTTATACCAACGGTTACGAAATCTACATCTGGGACGACCATTTCCACCCCGAACGCCAGATTCAGGGCTTCTACAAAAAAGATGAGCTGCAGCTCGCCATCGAACGCCGCAAAACGAGAAAGTCGATTCTGAACCCGGCCATCAACCGCAAAACCGTCGAACGCCCCTATCAGCACCTCGCCATAAGGGCTGTAACCGAGCATTTCGAAACCGCGAACCAGAGACGGGCGCTGCTGGTGATGGCAACCGGTTCAGGCAAGACCAGGCTGACCATCGCCATGGTCGAAGTGCTGCAGAAGGCCAACTGGGCCAAGCGGGTGCTGTTTCTCTGCGACCGGGATTCGCTGGTAAAACAGGCCGGGGGCGCCTTTAAAAAGTTCCTGCCTGACTGCCCGGCGGCCGATCTGCGTGACGCCAGGTCTGACAACCTCTCAAGGGTCTGCCTGTCGACCTATCACACGATGATGAACCTGATAAATGAATTCAAAGACGGCGAGCGCCTGTTCTCGCCGGGCCATTTCGACCTTCTGGTCATCGACGAGGCGCACCGCAGCATCTACCAGAAGTTCGGCGCGATCTTCGACTATTTCGATTCCTACCTGGTCGGGCTCACCGCCACACCGCGAGACGAGGTCGACAAAAACACCTACCAGATGTTCAATCTGACGAAAGAGACCGGCCCGGTGTTCGGCTACGACCTCGCCGAAGCGATCGAGCAGGGCTATCTGCTGAATTACTACCGGGCGAAAGTGTCGACGAAGCTCAGCCGCGAAGGCCTCACCTACGCGAAACTCAGCGACGAAGACAAAGAAGAGTATGACCGGCATTTTATCGACGAAGTTACCGGCGACAGGCCCGAAAAGGTCGGTAAAGAGGCGATCAACAAATGGCTGTTCAACATTCCCACCGTCGACAGCTTTTTAAAAGATCTCATGGAAAACGGCATCAGGGTCGGCGGCGGCGACCGGCTCGGCAAAACCATCATTTTTGCCCGCAACAGCGATCACGCCGAATTTATCGTCAGCAGGTTCGACGCCAGCTACCCGCAGCATAAAGGCCATTTTTGCGTGCAGATCGATTACACCCTCGGCAAAGACGCCGAAGGCATGATCGAAAAGTTCAAAAAGGCTGACGGAATGCCACAAATTGCCGTATCGGTAGATATGCTCGATACCGGTATCGATGTTCCCGAGGTCGTCAACCTGGTATTTGCCAAACCCGTTTATTCGAAGGTCAAGTTCTGGCAGATGATCGGCCGCGGCACCCGCAAATGCGAAAACCTGTTCGGCCCCGGCGACGACAAGAAGTGCTTCTACGTCTTCGATTACTGCGAAAATTTTGAATTCTTCGAAACCAACCCGGGCGGGGTCGAAACCGCGGCCGTGATTCCGCTGACTCAGCGAATTTTCCGCAACCGCCTGCTGTTGGCCGATGCGCTGGCCGACATTTCGGGCGAAGACGCAACCGCCATCAGGAAAGAAATGCTCGACAGCCTGCATGAATACGTGACCGGCATGTGCGATGAAAACTTTCTGGTGCGCCCGCATCTCGAACTGGTGACCAGGCTGAAAAACCGCGCCGCCTGGGAAAAACTCGATGCCGTGACGCGAGCAGAGGCCGCGAAAACCGTTTCCGGGTTGCCCAGCCAGATCGACCAGGAAGACGAATACGCCAGACGCTGGGACCACCTGCTGCTGAAAACCGAACTGGCGCTGCTGGAACACGAGGCATTGCTGCAGACCGGCAAGGCTTCGGCCGAGTACCGGTCTCTGATCAAAAAGATCATAAAAATAGCCGACAAACTCGAAGACAAGACGACGATTCCGGATGTGAAGCGGCAGCTGGCATTCATTCAGGCGGTCAAAACCGATGAATTCTGGCAATCTATGAGCCTCAAGGGGCTCGAAGAGATTCGCAAACGCCTCAGGCTGCTGATACAATACATCGATCAGGATGACAAGAAACTGGTTTATTCGAATTTCACCGACAGCCTGACGGGCCCGTCTGTGTTCGAGCCAGGCACCGAAGCTTTCAAGAATGATGAGCTGGCGGCCTACCGCCAGAAAATGAAGGCGGTCATCAACGAAAACCTCGACCGGGAAGCCATCTGGAAAGTGCGCTGCAACCGGCCCCTGACCGGCGACGATCTCAGACAGCTCGAAGAAATTCTGCGCCTGAGCACCGAAGAAGACAGAGAAAAATTCAAAGAAGCCTACCAGAGCAACTTTCAGGCAAAAACCGGCAAAGACGACCCGAGTCTCGAACTGCTGATCAGGTCGATTGTCGGCATGAGCCGCGAAGCGGTCGAAAAGGAATTCGCCGACTTCATCGAAGGCTCGCGGCTGTCAACGCTGCAGCTGGCGTTTGTGCGCAAGATCATCGACTATTTCGTCGAAGACGGCTTCGTCAGAGACGACATCCTCTATGAACCGCCATTCAGCGACATGTACCACGACGGCCCCGAAGGCCTGTTCGGCGACCGCGTCGAAGCTCTCTTCGCCCGCATCCAGCGCATAAACCGCCTGAAAATCAGCCCCAACAAATCCATCCGGGGCAATTAACCCCGCCACACCCTTTCCTGAAATCCCTTCAAGGCAATTGTGTCACCGCGGTGCCACTATTTCGTTGCAATTGCAAATCTCGTAAACTGGCTGTGGTGAATTGGTGCCAGAGTTAAAATTTTAACTTTGAAAATCTCTTCCAGAAAATAATCACGGATAAGCAACAGGACAGGTATCTTCAATCCCAGGGTTACATTGTTCTTCGCTTTTCAGGTTCAGAAATCTTCTCGCATGTTGATACCTGCGTGAACGAAGTAATGCAATTTCTCAAAAAGAAGTAGGCTGTGTCGCCACAGCAGCTGTTTTATTTTAATTGAATCGACCTGAGTTGCTGAATAATAACGGAAGTTATACTATTATAAAGTTCTCGAAGAAAAAACAACAGGTCTTGTCATGAGCACTTTTCAACCGAAATTTACCATAACCAATCGCATGACCGCTGCTATCACACAGATAGAGCGTGCACGCGGTTTTCTTGAAGCGGCACGGCTTTCTGATGACTGGCTTCGGGATATGGGCAATCAGGCTCTGGTTAAAGAAGCACATCACACAACCCATATCGAGGGAACACGCTTAACCCTTGATCAGGCTGAGCGAATCTGGAACGGT
>JAQUZA010000411.1 GCA_028691595.1 Candidatus Rifleibacteriota bacterium | reverse complement strand
GTTTTTTGTAGATGACAGCACTCTGTTGATTAGTTCGAACGATGTTGCCGAGGCAATTGCGACCGGCAAAATTAAATTTGGCAAGGCCCCGGAGGCTTACCATGCAGTAGCAGCACAGAATAAATCTTTCATCGGCATTAGATTTACCATTATGGATACTCTTGACCGTGAGGCCCTTCTGAGCGAACTTCCTGAAACCGTCACATCTCATTTGAAAAATCTTGTTTTTGCGCTGTTTGTGCCCGAAAACAACAGAATAGATCTTACGGCAGGTTTTGTGAATCCGGAGAACGCTTCCTTTATTGGGTCTAGTCTTGAGGCATTTCGCAGTCATGCCCTGCTCGAAGCCAATGCCAGACTCAGTCAGGCTGAGGCTGAGTGTGAAAAGATGACCTTCGCCGAACTTTTCCAGGGAAGCGCTGGCCAGATCATAACTGCCGCAGCCGGAAAAGATTTTCTTTCGTGTCTGAAATTCAATTCTGAAGGTTTGAATCTGCAGGCATCAGCCGTAATCCCGCCCTCATTGCGAGGGTCTGCCCTTCTGGTAATTGCCGCAACCATTGCTTTGCCTAATTTTAAAATTGCACGTGAACAGGCGCGCACAAAAGCCTGCTTTGCTAACCAGAGAGTCATTCTCGGTGCCGTTGAAATGTACAACATGGATAACCAGGTGATGCTTACCGAACTGAAAGATGCAGATACAAGGAACGGCGGATTGCTTGTTAGCAAAGGTTACCTGAAAACTGGTGTTATCAGCCCTGAACCAGATTGCAGCTACCATAGCATCGGCGATCTCTCCGGCACCGGTTTGATCACCTGCACCAGACATGGATCTGTTGCCGGGTATTGAGTCAGGTTGGTCAGGGTTGGCCTGATTGAAGCATTATTAAACCGTCGATTTCTTCAAAAGGTCGGTCGGCTGAACTTAAGAATTAAGCTCAGTCTCTGCCATGTTACTCTCCTGTCGATCCGGGGCTGCCCTGAAGTTTCGCGCAATTTCCAGAGGCTTCAATTGAACCATGATATAACCAACCCCGATGTTAAAGCAACAAGCCCGATTGCCCGACGCTTTATTTCTGGACCCTCTTTGATCGATACTCTTAGTTTGCCGGCGTCAAAAAAAATATTGTTATTTGCCGGGAAAAATAACTATAATCCTGTGGTCACTTAGATAACAAGGCAGTGAGACAACGGGGCGCGGGGCAATCCTGACCGACTTGGGCGGCGGGGGCCCTTATTGAACAGGCATCAGGGGGAAACGTAAATGCGCATCATTCATACCTCAGACTGGCATCTCGGCCGGTCGCTCGAAACCAGCAAAAGATACGAAGAATTCACGGCCTTCCTTGAATGGCTCAACAGCACGATCAGATCTACCAGGGCTGAGGCTCTAATCGTTGCCGGCGATATTTTCGACAATACCGCCCCGCCAAACCGGGCCCAGGAACTCTATTACCGCTTTCTGGCCGGCCTGGTGGGTTCATGCTGCCGCAACGTCGTGGTCGTGGCCGGTAATCACGACTCACCCTCGTTTCTCGACGCCCCCAAAGAAATACTCAGAGCGCTCAATGTGCATGTGATCGGCACCATGCCCGGGCGGCCCGAAGAAGAAGTTCTGGTGCTCGAATCGCCAGGTGGCGAACCCGTAGCGGTGGTGTGCGCCGTGCCCTATTTGCGAGATCGAGATATCCGCAGCGTTGAGGCCGGTGAAGCCATAGACGAGAAAGGCGAGAAGCTGCGGCAGGGCCTGAAAGACCATTATGCCAGGGTCTGCAGCGTTGCCGAGGCAACGCGCCTGAAGTGCGGCGAGGTGCCGCTGATTGCAACCGGGCATTTATTCACCCTTGGCGGCCAGGTCGTCGAAGATGACGGCGTTAAAGAACTCTATGTCGGCACGCTGGGCCACGCTTCCGCTGATATTTTCCCCGCGTCGATCGATTATCTGGCGCTGGGTCACCTGCACGTACCCCAGAAAGTCGGCGGGAAAAACCATTTCCGCTACTCGGGCTCGCCCATTGCCATGGGGTTTGGCGAAGCCGGGCAGCAAAAGCTGGTGCTGCTGGTAGAGTTTTCGGGCAGACAGGCGCAGGTCGAAGAAATCGCCGTGCCCTGCTTTCAGGCCCTCGCGAAAGTTGCCGGCAGCTATGAAGAGATTCAAGCAAAGCTGAAAACACTGGTCAAAGAAAACAGCAACGCCTGGGTCGAGGTCGATTATACCGGCGATAAAATTCTGCCTGGCCTCCAGGAAGACGTGTTAAAGCTGGTCGAGGGTTCAGGGCTCAATGTTGTCAGAGTCAAAAACCAGAGTCTGGTACGCAACTTCACCGCTGGCACCCCCAACGACGTTGCCATCGAGGATATCAACGAAGAAAATGTTTTTCAGCGCTTTCTCGAAATGAGCAAAGTGCCGCCCGAGCAACTCGATGAGGTCAAAGCCGCTTATAACGAGATTTTGACCCTGATCGCCGAAGAAGATGCCAAGCTTGAATAGGAGCCATAAATGAAAATTCTCCAACTGCGTTTCAAAAATCTGAATTCCCTGTATGGCGAATGGCTCATCGACTTCACCGACCCGGCATACCTTTCGAGTGGCATATTCGCGATCACCGGGCCAACCGGTTCAGGCAAATCGACAGTGCTTGACGCGATCAGCCTGGCGCTCTTCGGCCAGACACCACGTTTGAAAAAGGTGGTTAAGAGCACTAACGAGATCATGTCGCGCAAAACCGCCGAATGTTTTGCTGAAGTTGTTTTTGAGTCGCAGAAAGGCCGGTTCAGATGCCACTGGAGCCAGACCCGCGCCAAAAAAAGCCCGACCGGCAACCTGCAGGAACCGGCACATGAGATTGCCAATGACGCTACCGGCCAAATTATCGAGAACAAAAAGTCGCTGGTCGGTGGCGTTATCGATGAAATGACCGGCATGGATTTTACGCAGTTCACCAGGTCGATTCTGCTCGCTCAAGGCAGTTTTGCTGCCTTTCTGCAGACAAGCTCGAGTGACCGGGCCCAGATTCTTGAACAGATAACCGGCACCGATGCCTACAGCCGTATTTCTACAAAGGTTTTCGAACGCCAGCGCGATGAAAATGCCAGGCTCGATAACCTCAATGCCGAAATTTCGGGTATCAAGGTATTGCTGCCCGACGAAGAGACTCAGGTAAATGCTGATTTGGCAGGTTTTAAAAAAGAAGAGAGCGAAATTACCAGGCTGCATGCCGCTAATACCCGGGCCCTGCAATGGCTGACCGGTATCGAAACGCTACAGTCTGAGATTGCTAAAATCTCGGCTGCCGCCGCTGCCAATGACAAATTGCTGGCGGCTTTCAGGCCCGAACGCGACCGGCTCGAACTCGCCGGCAAAGCGGCCGAACTGGCGGCTGATTACACCGCTCTGACCATCACCAGGCAGCAGCAGCAAACTGATAAAAATGCCCTGGTTGAAGTCGAAAAAGGCCTGCCAGAGTTTGAAAAAGCTGCCCTTGACCATGAAAAGCAGCTGCATGCATCAGAAAAGCAGACCGCTGATCTCAAGGCGCGCCAGAATGAGCAAAAACCCCTGTGGCAGAAAGTTCGTGCCCTCGACGTTAAACTGGCAGCACAAAGCCGCGCGGTAGACACCGACGGGAGTGAATGCCAGAAGCTAGAAACGCAGCGACAGGCGAACGCCGGTCAGCAAAAAAAGCTGGCGGGCGACCAGAAAAAAACGACCGTTGAACTCGAAAGCATTGTCGGGTTTCTCAAAACCAATGCCAGGGATGAAGCTCTGGTA
>JAQUZA010000410.1 GCA_028691595.1 Candidatus Rifleibacteriota bacterium | reverse complement strand
GATATGTTTATCGAAACAGCTCTCTACCCCGCAGAACCTCTGGCAATACTTCACCACAGCACTGATGGCAAATGGCTCTTTGCACAATCATACAATTACCTGGCCTGGCTGCCAGCCGATGCGGTAGCCTTTTCAAGCAGAAAAGACCTGTTCGCCTATCTTGATTGCCCTGATTTTCTGGTGGTAACAGGCAAAGGAGTGTTTACCGGCTACAACCCGTTGCGACCCGAAATTTCTGAGCTGCAACTCGATATGGGCGCTAAAATACCCCTTGCCAGACGCGAAGAGATCCCTATGGATATCGACGGGCAACACCCGGCAGGCAATTACGTCGTCAAACTTCCGGCAAGGGGCAGCGATGGCCAGCTTGAATTCAGAATAGGTCTGATCGCAAAATCTGAAGATGTGCGTGTCGGTTATCTGCCACTGACCCGCAGCAACATCATCAAGCAGGCATTCAAGTTTCTCGGGCAGCGTTACGGCTGGGGCGGAATGTTCAACACGCGCGACTGCAGCGCTTTCATCATGGACAACTATCGCAGCATGGGGGTCATGCTGCCACGTAACGCCGGAGAACAAGGGAAAATGGCAGTTGGCATCACTCACAAACTGACACCTGAAATGACGCTTGAGGAGCGCCAGAAAGTTTTCGACCGCATGCCGGCGGGAACCCCCGTCTATATGGCCGGGCACGCCATGCTTTATCTTGGTCGCCATGAAAATGATTATTACATCATTCATGATTTTGCCGGTTTCAGAGTTCCAGATGCTGAGGGAAAACTCAAAAGCTCAACGGCCAGATGCGTTTTTGTGACCCCACTGCTGGCAACATTTCTTTCGGATGGCAAAAAATACCTGGAAGGCATTTACGCCGGCCGGGAATTCATCCTTCCATGAGTTCAGATTCACAAACCAGATTCGGAGAAAACAATCATGCATATTACCAACATTAGAACCGGTCTAATCAAAATTCCGCTGCGAACTCCCTTCAAAACATCATTGCGCACCATCGACCACATCACATCGGTTGTTGTTGCCGTTGATACCGATGCCAACATAAGCGGCATCGGCGAAGCTCACCCCACCGGCCCCATAACCGGCGAATCGCTCGGCAGCGTTCGCGGTGCCATCAATGAATTCATGCTTCCAAGGCTAAAGGGCAAAGAAATCCAGAACCTCGAAGACACTCTCAACACCCTCGATGCATCGATCATCAAGAACACCAGCGCCAAAGCCGCTGTTGAAATGGCGATTTTCGACCTGTTCGGAAAAAAATTCAATATTCCGGTCTTCAGACTTTTTGGTGGCTTCAGAAACAAAATCGAAACTGACCTTACCATCAGCGTTAACAGCCCCGAAGAAATGGCCCGCGACAGCCGGATCGCCATTGAAAGAGGCTTTAGAATACTCAAGCTCAAGGTCGGTCTTAACCCGGAACTCGACATAGAAAGAATCAAAGCCGTAAGAGAAGCCACAGGCCCGAATACAGTGCTGCGCCTTGATGCCAATCAGGGCTGGACTGCCCGTGAAGCTATCAAAATCATGAATGAAATCGCCTGGGAAATACCAGGCATCGAGCTAGTAGAACAACCCGTTGAAGCACATGATATCGAAGGCCTCAAAAGAGTCAGAGACAGCATCACTACCCCGGTTCTGGCCGATGAGGCAGTTTTTTCGCCAGTCGATGCAGAAAAAATCATTTCAATGGGTGCCGCTGATTACATCAACATCAAACTCATGAAAACCGGTGGCCTGAGATCAGCGCTGCGCATCTGTTCGCTGGCCGAAATGCATCGGGTTGAGTGCTTTCTGGGCTGCATGATGGAAAGCAAGATCAGCGTCACTGCTGCCGCACATCTTGCCTGTGCCCGCAGCATCATCACCCGCTTCGATCTCGACAGCCCGGCATTATGCTCGACCGACCCTGTTCATGGCGGCGTTGAAATTGACGGACCATGGTTGAAGGTTTCTGAGGCACCAGGCCTCGGTATCGATCAGGTTGACGGCATAGAATGGGATTGACCCGAACCACAACAAAGGAATTTTTCCCTTGAAGCAAAACGTAGTTTTGTAAAAAAGGTAATTTTTCCCCTGAAAAAATTTTTTACACATATTCCACGGAAATTTTCCCTCGCACTCTCTTTTGCCTACCAGCAGTGATTCTCCGCGAACTCGCCATTGATCGCAGCCACAACCAGATATGCTGGAATATTTCTTGCTTGTACATAATCGTATTCATATTAAAAATTTATTGGTTGGCTTTATTCAGGGTAGCCAGAGGGGGAGATTCATGAAAAAAGAAGTAATAGATCATCAGAAGGTCTCAAGGGGTGGCCAGGACTTCGCGATTCTGCCTTACTCGGTTTTTCTCGATCTGGTAAGGGGCTCGACCGAGCAGATCGATACAGAAGAACTGACCAGACTGCATCTTGAAGATGGAAGAATTCTGGTAAGCGAATGGAGAAAATGCCTTAACCTGTCGCAGGAGGCGGTTGCCGAAAAACTCGGCATTCCGCTAGTAGCCCTTGATCTTCTCGAAAAATCTGGTGCCAAACTGAGAAAAACCACTATTCAGCAATTGGCTGCCACTCTCGATCTGACTCCAGCAAAAGCGGCAGCATAAAGAATCCCCGCATAAACCAGTATCTCCAGACAAAGAAACAAGACCCGAAGAACGCTTATAACGTTCTTCGGGTCTTGTTTCATTTAATACCTATTTTGGCGGCAACTCGGCCTTTGGGGCTGCTGTGCCGCTTCTGGTTTTCAGAACCGACTCAAGAGTAGTGCCCTTGAGAAGCTGGGCAAAAACCTCTGAGATGCTTTTGCCGCCAAGAATGGCAAGCGGAGCCATGCTTTCGGCCATTTTTTCGGCCAGAGCCTTGTCGCCGAACGACTGAAGAGCTGCAACCAGGTCTGGCGATACTGCCTGGGCCCGTTCAACCACGCCGGCAACTTCGGCTTTAAGTTCATCGAGTCTGAGCTGCATTTTCTTCTGGGCGACATCGGCTTCGAAGGTAGCTGAAGCACGTTTGCGCGACAGCTCGTTTTCTTCGATTTCGTTTATCGTCTGCTGGTTTGCCAGCCGTGAATCAAGAGCTTTGCGCTGCGACTGCACCTCAGAATCGAGTCGGGCCAGACTCAGCAGCAGGCTGGCTTTGGTTTCTTCGGTCTGCAGTTCGAGTTCCTGCTTGGTGGTACTCGATTTCATTTCAGCGACCTGCTGTTTGATTTTTTCGCTCTGCTGAACGTAGTCAAGATTGCGTTTTTCTGATGAAATGGCGAGATTCTGCTTAACCACCGAATGCTGAGCCTGCACCAGCAGGTTTTCGATGGCATCGTCACCAATTTTCACATCGAGAATCTCGAGATCGTAAATGCGCATGCCATTTTCTTCGAACTGGCGACCGGAACGCTTGCCTTCGGGGCTGGCTACCCCAAGAACACTGTCACGCACCACTTTAATGTTGTTAGCGTAGAAATCCTCGATTTTGTATTGTTTGACCGCGCCACGAATCAGTGAGCGCATATGGTCAGTCAGAAATTTGACGTAGTTTTCGACGTTGAACCATTTTTCGGGGTCACCTTCGAAATTGACACGGTAGGAGAGCTTGATATGCACGCGGCACAGATCGCTGGTTTCGGCATCGATGAGGTCAGAAACCTTATTGTGCATACAGCGCAGGAAGGCTGTTTTGATCGTCTTCGCATCGCTCTTCGGGGTGCCGGTTGAAAGTTCCATGGCTTCGAGAATCTGGTCGTATTCAAGCAGCACCGT
>JAQUZA010000409.1 GCA_028691595.1 Candidatus Rifleibacteriota bacterium | reverse complement strand
CCAACATGCCTGGCGTGACCCGCAGTATCCAATGGATCAAACTTGCCGGGGAACTTGAACTTCTTGACCTGCCCGGCATACTTGATTTCAGTCTTCTGCGACGCGGCGACATATTGAAGCTTATCAACACTATTCCCGGTCGTGATGATGATACTTACACCCATTCCAAAACCCTTTGCGAGATACTTGTCTACAGTGGTAACCAGAAAATTTTGCCTGGTTTTGCCGAGTCTGACGGTAATTATGACAGATTTATCGCCGATTATGCCAGGCGCATGAATTTTTGCGCCCGTGGCAATGAGCCGGATACTGTGCGGGCGGCAACCGATATTATTAAAAGATTTCAGGCCGGCGGCTTTGGTCGCGTAACTCTCGAAAGAGCAGACAGCGATTTTACTGAACTTTTTGCCGCTATGGCCAGCAGTGAGGCAGGAAAGCAAGATGATGCAGATTGAAAACGAGCGTCTGGAACTTTCAGAAGAGCTTTCCAGACATATTCTCAGCTCAGACCCCGATAACGGTCTTAAATTGATTCGCTGTCTGCCGGAGCTCAGCGCCAGGGCCCGCGGCAATTGTCTACTGCTCGAAGGAAACAGTGAAAAAATTCAGCTGGTAAAACGTTTTATCGAGATTCTCAGCCGCAGACTCGAGCAACACGAAGTAGTCAATGCCGCAGAATTGAAAAGACTTTTTAACCAGCTGACCTCTGCTAAAAGTGTCGCTGGCAGTGTTGAAGAAAATCTCAACTTTTCTGATATTATCGCTTCTTTCAGTGGTCGAATGGTTCGTGCCAGAACGCCTAATCAACAGGGTTATATCAAGGCAATCGAAGATAACACTATTACAATAGCCAGAGGGCCCGCCGGCACAGGTAAAACCTATCTGGCCACAGCTATGGCGATAAAGGCTCTCAAAGACAAGAAGGTCAGTCGGGTTATCCTTTCCAGACCAGTTGTTGAAGCTGGCGAAAGCCTGGGCTATCTGCCCGGTGATCTCAAAGAAAAGGTTGACCCGCATTTTCGACCTCTTTACGATTCTTTGCAGGAATTCATCGGCATGGGAAAATTTGAACAGTATGTCAGGCAGGGTGTCATCGAGATAACGCCACTGGCTTATATGCGTGGTCGAACCTTTAATGAATCGTTTGTGGTGCTCGATGAAGCCCAGAACACAACCTTGCCGCAGATGCGCATGGTTTTAACCAGACTGGGTTACGGCTCAAAAATGGTTATTACCGGTGACCATACCCAGATCGATCTGCCGCGAACCGCCGATTCGTCTCTGCTGATACTGAATGAAATTCTTGGCAGTGTTGAATCGGTCAAGTTTATTGATTTAGCCACTGAAGACGTGATAAGACATGAAGTTGTCAGGCGCATAATCAATGCCTTTGATAATTACCTCGACCGGGAACGGAATACAAGGTGAGCGAAAGAACCAGTCTTTTGTTATCAAGCTTTCTGGAATGGCTCAATATTCCGGCGCAGGCACAGAAACGTTTTCTGTTGCAGCTCGGAGCCTTTTTTGCAATTCTTGTAATAATTCTTGTCATTGATCCAACTGGTTTCACCCCCGAGGTCGTTGAGGGCAAGCCTGCACCCAAAACCATCCGCAGCCCTCGCACCATAAGTTTTGTCGATGAAAGTAAAACCAGTGAGCTGCGTTCTGTCGAAATGGAAAAGGTTCAGGCGGTTTTTACGCCTATAGATCAGGCTGAAGAGACGATGCTCGGCAAGTTTGATCTGCAGCTTATCGAGTTGTCAAATTTTTTCGAGGAGTTTCGCCGCCTTTCGGCAACTGAACCGCCGCAGAGCCTTATTGCTTCCTATTTCCCGGCGGAAGCCCTGCTCGATGAAGAAAAGCTCGTTCAATTGCGAAACCTCCGCATCTCCCAGTTCGAAAAGCTCAAGAATGTTTCGCGCCAGTTGCTTGCTAATATAAGCCAGAAGGTTATTACCGCCCAGAATATCGATGCTGTTAAAGCAGAAGTGCGTAATCACGTCGATTCATACCCTGAAAGCACCCTTTTTAAGCAGATAATGACGGCGATGCTGCGCAATGCCATCACCATCAACGCCATTGAAGACGAAAAATTGACCCGGCAAAGACGTGAAGCTGCTGCCAGGGCAATTCAGCCAGTTAAGAGAACCTTTCAGAAGGGCCAGAAAATTGTTGAAGAAGGCATCATCGTGACCTCTGACGATTATTTCGTCATGCGCAAAATTGCCAGTCAGCTGCAGAAAAACCGCGTGCTGTCACTCCTGGGAAACGTTCTTCTGGCAATGCTTGCCGTAGTGATCTCGCTGGTTTTTCTTCGCCTTGAAGACAAGAATGTTCTTTCTGATGGCGAACAATACAAGTTGCTCGGCGTTATCTGCCTTGTGACTCTGGCTCTTGCCAAGACTGCTCACGCTCTTGGGGTCGCTTTCGACAAACAATACCTTTCTATTCTGCTCACTCCTCTGCCGACGGTTGCGCTGCTGATGACTATGCTTCTCGACTGTACCGTCGCTCTGTTTCATATTTTTCTTCTGGGAATGCTGATGTTTGTTGTGGCTGAATCTAACATCAGGTTTGTGGTGGTGAGCCTTTTTGGTGCCATTGCCGGCATTCTTGCCTGGCGTGCCGCCACCCGTGGCAGTGACGTTCGCAACCTGATCGGTTCAGCCGGTATCAAGACTGGTCTTGCCAGCGCCATCGCGGTTCTGGCTTTTCTTCTTCTCGATACTGAAAGCTTTGCAACCATGGATATCAAACAGATAGCCCTTTATGCCGGCTTTGGGCTCCTCAACGGTATTCTTTCCGGCATTGTTTCAAACGGGGTGCTCCCCTATATGGAAAGCATGTTCTCGCTTGCTACCAGTTCGCGTCTGCTCGAGCTTACCGATCTTTCTCAGCCTTTATTGCGAAAACTTGCCGAAGAAGCTCCCGGCACTTATCAGCACAGCATCGCGGTGGCAACTCTCGCTGAAGCTGCAGCAAACAGCGTAAATGCTGACCCGCTGCTCACCAAGATCAGTGCATATTTTCACGACATCGGAAAAATCCGAAGGCCAATGTATTTTGCTGAGAATCAGGCTGACGAGAACCGTCACGATCAGGTTACGCCATACATGTCGAGTCTTATCCTGATCGGTCACATCAGAGACAGCCTCGATCTTGGTCGTGAATACGGTTTGCCGGAGCGGGTTCTTTCAATAATGTCACAACATCATGGTACCACCTTGATCAGCTATTTTTACGAAGAGGCTAAAAAGCTAAAAGACGGTGAGGAAGTAAATCAGGAGCGCTTCAGATACCCCGGGCCCAAACCGCAGACCAAAGAGGCAGCCGTGCTCATGCTTGCAGATTCGGTTGAAGCGGCGGCTAGAACTTTGCCGCAGCATACCCATGGCAAAATTGAAGGGCTGGTGCAGAAAATTATCGCTCACAAACTTAATGATGAAAACCAGCTTGACGAAAGTGATCTGACCCTGAAAGACATAGAAAAAATTGAACAGGTGTTTGTAAGAACACTCACTTCGATGTACCATAGCAGGGTTGATTATCCCGGGAAGCTTTCAAACCAAGCGAAGGAGACTACTGATGGAAGTTCTAATCAGTAATCGGCAGAAAATTGTCGAGGTAGACCTCGATCTGGTGAGAGAAGTCGCTGCCGAAATCATGAAATTTGAAGCTTCGCCCGAAAATGCCGAGCTTTCGATTGTTTTTTGTGACGATGACTTCATTCAGAAACTAAACAAGGATTATCGTGGCAAGAGTGAGCCAACTGATGTTCTTT
>JAQUZA010000408.1 GCA_028691595.1 Candidatus Rifleibacteriota bacterium | reverse complement strand
AGTCTATTTCTTCAGGAATATCGAGACTGGTGGGAATCTTGTTATCTGTAAACGACGGGTTGAGCAACTGCCCCTTGTCGTTATAAATATAACCTTCGCACATTGCCGTGCCCAGCCCCTGAAGCATGCCACCGATTGCCTGGCCCCTTACGGAACCTTCATTGATGACACAGCCAACATCGTAAGCAGAAGCAACCTTGATAATGTTGTAGGCACCTGTCTTTTCGTTAACTTCGACAATCAGGCCGTGAGCGCCAAAAGTCCAGTCGAGAGCGGGACAGCCCTGACCGGTTTCTTTATTAAGATTGGTCAGGCCCTGAGCAATATAGCGCCCGACACCGATTATCGGGCCACAAATGGCGTTGCCGTTCGGAAATGCGTAACCAACCGCCATCTGCTGATAGGTTACAAAGCTCTTCGGATGATGTTTAACAAAAACCTTCTCGGCATCATGATCAAGGTCGCACTTCTGTGCTCTGAGAGCCTGAGCGGCAACATCATAACATTTATCAAGCAGGTCTCTGGCAGCAAGTATCGATGCATTACCCGACAGAATCAGGCCCTTGGAAGCAACAGTCTGCCAGTCATACGGGTCGCGGTCGGTATCGTTTTCGATGGGAAGACGGATACGTTCAACGGGCCAGCGCAGGACTTCTGCAATGATCTGGGCAAGCGATGTATAGGTGCCCATGCCATAATCGGTCAGCGAATGGCTGCCGGTAACGGTACCATCTTCATTCAGTTTGAGAATCATTACCGTGCCGGTAAACGGGGGCATTGCCGGAGCCTTCTGCAGGGCTACCACAGACTTGCCGATCTTCATGCCGGTCTTTTTCTGGCGGGCCTGTTCGGCCGGAGTCAGTTTGCCGTAACCAATCGATTTTGCCACTGCATCCATGCATTTCGTGACGTTACCGGTATTTTCGACGACTTCTTCACCGGTAAGAGTTTTTGACCCGGGCTTGAGGGCATTGATTTTGCGAAACTGCAGCGGGTCCATGCCGAGTTTTTCAGCGACGTGGTCCATCTGGCGTTCCATGCCCCAGCTGAATTCAACGTGGCCAAAGCCGCGGTAAGCGGTGCCGAAAGGCTTATTGGTGTATACGGTATAAGCGTCAACCCAGGCATTTTCGATTTCGTAAGGCCCCGAAGCAGAAAAACCAGAGGCGCGGGTAACGTTTACGGCATAATCGGCATAGGCACCGGCATCCCAGTACATGGTCATTTTCTGGGCCACGATCTTGCCGTTCTTTTTTACCCCGGTTTTAATATTGTAAATAAGACCTGATCGGCATGGAAGCAGGCTGAATTCTTCTTCGCGGGTTGCCTGAATGCGAACAGGGCGACCACCGGCCATCTTTGACAGGCAGCAGCAGAGAGGCTCAAGATGAATTCCGGCCTTACCGCCGAAACCGCCGCCAAGATACGGGGTAATGACCCGGATATTGCAGTGGGGAATCTTGAATGAATGAGCAAAGAGATTGCGCACCGTGAACGGTGACTGGGCAGAAGTATGAATGGTTATCCGGTCACCGGCATCCCATTTGCCCACAGCGATGTGGGTTTCCATGGGCACATGCTGCACATTCGGGTTGGTGTATTCACGTTCGACGATCAGGTCAGCATTTTTAAAGCCCTTATCGACATCACCTTTGCGCAGTTTGGTATGGTTGGCAATGTTGGTGCCTGGAACCGGTGTAAATACGGCTTCAACGTAATCGTATTTTCCAAGGTCGGGGTGAACAAGGGGTGCCTTTTTATCAAAAACCTTCTTCGGGTCGAGGAAAGGGGTTAAAACCTCATATTCGACTTCGATCAGGTCAAGAGCCTGCTGGGCAATTGCTGGTGTTTCGGCGGCAACGGCGGCAACGGCTTCGCCAAAATGCCGGATGGTGTCGCGTGCCAGAATGTATTTATCGACAAGATACAGACCAACGCGATAGTCAAGGTCATTGCCGGTAAGAACAGCATGAACACCCATCAGGCGCTTTGCCTTGCTGACATCGATTTTTTTAATTCTGGCTTTGGCGTGTGGGCTGCGAAGAACTTTGCCGTGCAACATGCCAGCAAACTCAAGATCGGCTGTATAGAGAGCCTGGCCGGTCAGCTTTTCGACGACATCGATACGTTCAACATCTTTACCAATGTATTTGAGGTCTTTTTTGGGGGTATTTTCAAGCACGTTTTAGGCCCTCCTTCTTTTTAAGCTGACCTGAAGCATCTTGAACCGCTTCAATAATCTGCTGGTAACCGGTGCAGCGGCAGAAATTGCCTTCGATGGCTTCTTTGATCTGCTCAACGGTAGGCTTTGAATTGGCTTCAAGAAGAGTGCGAACCGACATGATCATGCCTGGAGTACAGAAACCGCATTGAACTGCGTGATTCTTTTTAAAGGCCTGCTGCAGTTTTGACAGTTTGCCATTTTTTGCTTCACTCTCGATGGTCTGAACCTCGGCACCGTTGGCTTCAACAGCCAGAATCAGGCATGAATTTACAGTTTTGCCATTCATTATAACTGTGCAGGCTCCGCATTCGCCGGCACCACAACCTTCTTTTGTGCCTGTAAGGCCAAGATCTTCACGCAAAAAGTGAAGCAGATTCTTTGCTTCAGAGACATCACGCTGATATTTCTTACCATTTACGGTTAAGGTAATTTTCATAATTTTGTTCCTTTATCAGCAGATTTCCGCGAAAATCTGCTCGACGAAATCTTTAACCATGAACCTTCGGTATTCTGCGCCGGCACGGACATCATCGATGGGACTGATGACTTTTTCGGTCGCGGCAACAGCCTTGTCAAGCGTGATGGAAGGGGCCAGATCAGCCGTTACCACCGGAGTGGGTGCGGCTGAGCCAACGCCGATGCGCATGACTTTAGCAGTCCTGGCAATGGCAACGCTGGCCACCGCAATATCGTGCCCTTTGATTCTCTTGAGCTTGCGCATACCACTTCTGGCACCTGCCATGTCTGCCGGCACCAGGATTCGCAGCAGCACTTCATCTTTTTTGATCTGAGTTTTCTTCGGCCCGGTAAAGAAATCTTTCAGCGCAATCACCCGGGTTCCTGATGTGGAACCGAGCTCAACGCTTGCGCCCAGGGCAAGAAGCGAGCAACCCATATCAGCACATGGTGAAGCGGTACAAAGGTTACCGGCAATGGTTGCGCGATTGCGCAATTGCGGTGAACCAATATGGTGAGCAGCTTCGGCAAGCAGCGGGTAATGCTTTTTTACATCTTTATTATTGATGAGATCGATGCAAACAGTGGTTGCGCCGATTGACAGCCCGGTTTTCGGGTTGAAAGAGATTCCCTTGAGGTCAGCGATTTTTTTGATATCGACCAGGCATTCGGGGGAAATCCAGTTATTATGCATATTTACCAGCAGATCGGTGCCGCCGGCAAGAATGGTAACTTTGCCGTTACCTTTCTTAAGCACTGCATAAAGGTCTTTAAGGGTTTCCGGAGCCAGATAACTGAAGTTCTGAAGCATCCTTTTCTCCTTGAAAAAATAACTCATTGTATTTTGAGCAACGAGTAAGTTTAAAAGTACATGCAAACTTTATGCAAGCCAAATTTGCATCTAAAAAAAGAATTCCTGCCGTAACTCCAGATATGCAGCAGACAGAAATTGAAGCTAACTGCCCTGCCCTGTTAAGTCATTTGTCACACAAGAAGCCAGGCATGGGCAAGCGTCAGGCTATCCCCGTTATCAACAGGATTCCCGCCTGTTTCAATTCGTGGCATAAACGCGGGACGTTTTTGGGAATGACGGAGAAGCGCAT
>JAQUZA010000407.1 GCA_028691595.1 Candidatus Rifleibacteriota bacterium | reverse complement strand
GTTTTAAATCGTGGTCTTATACTACAAAAGCCGAGAAAGTTGCGAAAGCGCAAAAAACCGTTCGTTATCATGTGGTGATAACAGACAAATGCAGCAGCGACTTCTCACAAAACCTTATCGAATCTATTAAAGAAGCTGTCAATTGTAAAATATTCGTTTTGACAAGAAACCTGGGTGTGATGTTAAAAGATGCTGCCGAGCGCGAAAAAATACCCCTCATGGAAGGCCGTGTCTGCTACCTTGCAAAAAGATCGAGGCTGGGTGCGCGGGCGCTGATCAGTTTCTTGGAGCGTTGCCTGGTGATGTCGGCCTGAAAACGATTCTTTCAGGGTTCGGCGGCGAAGATGGTCAGCAGCAGTTCTGAATCGTCGAGCAGGCGATATTCGGGGCTTTTTCCCGATAATTTGCGGCTGTGGGAAATGATAATCGGCACGCCTTCGCCCCTTTTGTCCATGATGTGGGTGCGCATCAGCTCGTAATCGGCAGATTCGACCGGGCATTTTGCCAGCAGTGAGGTCAGCAGTTCATTACGCGCTGACTGGCGCTCGCAAAGGCTGGCGATCGTCATGGTGTTTGGAATCGTGCCGGGCGAGTAAAGCTCGAGTCGGTCAGAAAAAAGGTGCAGCCTGATTTTCGAGCCATAAATCGAATAATCACGATGGGCAACCGCATTGGTTACCGCTTCAAAAACAGCACTCATCGAATACTGAGGGATGTCGATGCGATGCGGGGCCTTGCGGGCACCGATTTTCATGTTGCGCTCGACGAAACTGCAGGCCGCAAAAATTTGCCGGTCAAGCGGCCCGGCAAGGTCGCGGGCATCGAGCTGATAGTTTGCGTCACGATCTTTGCCTCGATAGCAGACCGCCTGGATAAAGGCATTCGAGATGAACTGTTCAGGATTCGGGCTGCTCATAAGAATGCCGCTTACCGTCGGTCGGTCGATGCCGTCTTCGTCTCGTGATATCAGCTTCAACTTGCCGAGAAACTCGATCGGGTCAGCCGGAGACAGTGGCGATCTGAATCTTTGCCAGAGTTTTTCATCGAGATTGTCGAGGGAAGCGTGCCCGACGATCTGCTCGTCGAACCTGATAAGTCGCGCCTGGCTGCGCTGCTGAAACAGACGGGCCAGATATTCAGGGCTCATCTGCCGGCGGGAACTTCCGATGCGATGCAGGTAACCGCCGGGGCTTCTATGAACAAAAAGACTGCGCGGAACCGAAATTGCAATGACGTTGCGTCCGCCGGTCGCGGTATCTAACTGAATCTTGCTTATCTGGCATATTATTGGCGGCTCGATCAGATCGTTGACGATTTCGCGCACCCAGGTTTCGACAGAGTCAAGCGCCTGGTCGGGAATGCCGGTTATTTCACGGGTTTTGTCGTTAACGCCGAGTATGATTATGCCGCTGTTCGAATTTGCCATCGCGGCCAGTTCGTCGGCCATGCCATTACGATGCGGTCCGGTAACCGAATTGCCGGACAAATGAAGTTCTTTTAGCTCCAGAAAAGAATCTTCACCTGTCTGTATTTTTTTTTGCAGTTCGCTTGCATTGAGCATAGTTATTATCCGGCAAAAACAGAATAGCTACAATATAGTTCAGTTGCCGCCTTTTGGTCAAGATGCGGCGGCAGCCGAAAAATAGCAACGCTATTTTTCGGCCCACTGAAGGCATTGACCTGCTTAAATTTGCAGTGATAGAACGAAACCAGCTGGAAATATTTCTGTCAGGAGGAATCAGAGTGTCTGATGATGCTGAATTCTCCAAATCTGGATGGCGCTTTATGTGGATCAGGCTTTTCGCGGAATCCAGGCGATCTATGAATGGACAGACTTTAAAAATCCCGGCGAAAGGTTCGTAGCAAATACCTCTTCACGCGAATGGCTGACAATTAAGCACGAGGATGGGCTGACTCAGCCGAATGTAATACCTTATGCGCTTAAAGTTAAGCTTGATCAGATAAAGGATGGCCGCGAGTATTTTACCATTCTGGAGGGGCCTCTGGCTGGGCATAAGGCGAGCGTAAAACTGGCGGATGATGGCAAATCTGAATGGGAAATATGATCTTGAAATTCCTTACGAACCACACCCTAGAAATGGCGAACCATATAAGAGCTTCTCACTGTTTGCAAAAACCTGGTTTCGAATCGGTCATACCGGTGATCGGTATCTCCACATTGGTGAGTTCTCTGATGGTTGTGTAACCGTAAGGGCCGGCTTTCCTTGCAAAATTGCGCTAGTCGCCAACAAGCTTTGGCTCGATAAGCTCATCAGCAATCGCTGTCGGAATAATTTTATATTTTTGTCTTCGCGGGCCTGCGGGCTTTTGTGATGCGAGGCTTACCGCTGGTTTTATATCTGGCGGTTTCTTCTTTTACGCAGCCAGAAGAGCTTTTTCTCAATCCGGCAAAGATTTCGGGCCAGAAGTTGGCATCGGGGTGATCAGACTGCAGTGTTGCAAGTTTTGCTTCGGCTTTTTCGAGTGAAATATCACCTTCGCAAAACATTTGCAGAATCAAACGCGCTTTCCCCTCGACTTTGCCTTCTTCACGACCTTCGAGCTTGCCGAGGCCATAAGACGACTCTACCATGCTTGCCTGGTAATGCAGGTCGTCAGAATAGCGACTGTAGGCGATACGCTCTGCTTCACTGAGTTTCATGATGTCGAGGCGTGTTTTAGCCTGCTGCAGGCCTCTGGCTTTGAAGCCGGGCTTTATTTCTTCATTCTTCAGAAAATATATCCACTCATCGAGGGTGTTGCGGGCCACATTGTCGAAGTTATTGACCTTTATCAGGTAGTATTCCGGAAAAATCTCGCGCGGCGAGGTCTGGCGGTAGAGTAGTCGCTGTTCGCTGCTGAGCATGAGTTCATCATGGCGATGCAGCCCGGTGAAAACGGTCTGGCCGCGATAGATGTAATCTTCGCCATGACCCAGATCGAAATAGAGAATATTTATCGAAATTACCTTCACGACCTCTGAATAGGCCGAACCCTCGGTCAGGTGTTCAGTTACAGCCATGGATGACGAGAACAGAATGCGCTGAAAGTAGTCGTATTCGTGTTCGTATTGAATTTCGATAATGATGATCTCGTTTTTGCCGTTCGTAACTTTCAGGTCGAGGCGGTTGGTTTTCTGGCGGGCGAAATCCCTGTTGCTTTCGCTTTCAAGTATCGACAAAATCTTGATGTCATCCTTGAGCAACTCCGAAAGAAACCCTTCAAGGATGTCGAAATTGGCCTTGCTGCGCAGAAGCCTTTTAATCGCCCAGTCGAAACTGACCAGTTTGCGTGGTTTTGTCATCATCGCTTTCCTTCGCACAACCGCAAAATCGGTTCGCACGACCAGTATGGAGCTATGCTGCTTTGGTCAGGCGTGTATTTAAAGTAAATAATCTGACAAGCCTTTCGCCTTCACGGACGCTTTTCCTTTGGCAATTAACGGGCAAGTATCTCTTTTGACAAAATGGTATCAGGCATAAAATCATTATACAACAGGTGATTTTCTATAGTAAACCCGGGGGCAACGACATTATACCCTTTCGGGTGATTAGCATTTGTAAATCACAAAATCTTGACCAACAAATCGGATCATCGCTCACCACTCTTTTTTTCTGCTCAGAAGCGGCAAGGTTGGTATAAACTTGCCTGCCTCCGGTTCATGCGGTATATTGGGGCAAGGTCGGTAATAAGGCAATAAATCAGGACTACCAGTGCAAAAACTTCTTGAGAATCTCAGGTGCCGCCAGACAAAGATCGCAGTCGTTGGCCTGGGTTACGTAGG
>JAQUZA010000406.1 GCA_028691595.1 Candidatus Rifleibacteriota bacterium | reverse complement strand
ACATTCATCAGCTCAGCCAAAGCACAGGAAACCCCGGCCTGGTTGAAAACAGACAGATCGTGCATGAACTTAGCCTGCAGGTCTCTGCACTCAATCGCCTGACAAGTCTGGCAATCTTCAAGCTCAGCAATTTCCGGGAAATTTGCCTTAGAGTTTTAAGACATCGACACCTTACAAACTCTGCAGGAGTACCTGAATGCATTACTCCTCCCAGTTATCAGAAATAGAAAAATAACTCCTGAAAAGAAAATAGCCTGACCATTATTTTCAGATTGCTACTCTAAAGCTGACAAGCAAACTAAAGTCTGATCTCGGATCTATTACAAACAGCATTGGAAGCTTAAAAAGAGATATTTGCGGGTTTTGGTTTTTTATGGTATCATTGGTGAACTTCAGCAATAATAGTAATTTTGCAATTAACAGCTGAAAATGGGCGGTTTTTTTCCGGCGGATTAACCGAACCCCTACGCTCAGCCGGCATAATCGGTTTTGAGCCTCGTCTCCCACCGAAACAGAAATGGATACATTTTAATGACCACGTATTTTAGACATGCCACCAACAACACTGCCAATGAAACTTCTCACAATCACCAGACCACCAGAGAAAACGGCACACACCAACCAGAAACAGAAAGAAAACCATTGAACCATCACACCACCCGCAACCACGTTCACATGAATACCATGCCAACCAATAACGTTGAAACCACCAGAAATCATACACAGCAGGCCGCTGAAACCAGAGAAAACACTGACCGCGTTGAAACCACCGCCGCCACTGTTTCGGTTTTTGCCGCCCTGCACCCCGACCTGCAAAAGGGTATCACCCGCAACGGTTTCACCACCCCTACCCCGATTCAGCAGAAAACCATCCCCGCCGGCATCAATGGCAGAGATCTGCTCGCCAGCTCACAGACCGGAAGCGGCAAAACCGCTGCCTTCCTGCTGCCAATCATGCATCGCATTATCACCAGCCGCGAAAATGAAAAAAGGGCCACCGGCCGGATCACACCCCGCACCAGAGCTCTCATTCTCACGCCAACCCGCGAACTGGCCGCCCAGATCTGTCAGCACTTCAATGACCTTGCCACCTGCACAGACCTCAGCTGCGCCGCAGTTTTCGGCGGTGTCAGCATGCTGCCCCAGGAAACAGCCTTCAGAAGCGGCGTTGATATCCTGGTTTGCTGCCCCGGCCGTCTGCTCGACCACATGACCAGACCCTATGCCAAGCTGCCCCACCTTGAATATCTCGTTCTTGATGAAGCTGATCGCATGCTCGACATGGGCTTCCTGCCCGATATCAGACGCGTTCTCAAAGCCCTGCCGGCAACACAGCGCCAGACTTTTTTCTTCTCTGCAACTCTGCCGGCACCAATCGTTACACTGTCAAAAGACATGCTTAACAACCCGGTTTCAGTTGATATCGAACGCCCACAGATCACTGCCACCGGTATTGAACACCGGGCTTTCAGAGTTAACGACAACCTCAAACAGGAACTGCTGATCAACATCATCGACCAGCACCAGATTCGCAGCGCTATCATTTTTACCCGCACCAAACATCGCGCCAAGCGTCTGGCCAGTTTCCTCGACCGCAAGAATGTGCCAACCGACTTTATCAATGGCAACCGCAGTCAGCTGCAGCGCACCAAAGCCCTTGAAGATTTCAGAAACGGCAAAGTCAGAGTACTCGTCGCCACTGATATCGCTTCACGCGGCATCGATGTTGAAGCCGTTTCGCATGTAATTAATTTTGATGTGCCACACGTGGTCGAAGACTACGTTCACCGCGCCGGCCGCACTGCCCGTGCCAATATGACCGGCTACTCATACACACTTGTTTCTGCTGATGAAATGTATGACTTCTCTCAGATCGAACGCACAATGAAAACCCGCATCGAGCAGGTTAAACTTGAAAACTTCGACTATAACGCCAAACCGAACGAAGCTCTTGAAGTTCCTCTGGCCCAGCGAATCGCCGAAATCCGCGCCTACAAAGCCGCCTGTCGCAATCGCGCTGCTGAAAAACAGTCACGCCGACCAGGAACTCCGACTAACAACACAACTTCAAGAAACGAACCAGCCAGAAGAACTGCCACCACCCGCAACGACGAACCACGCAGAACTTCAGGCACCGAAACCAGAAACGCTCAGCCACGCCACTATTCAACCCGCACAAACACCACCGGTAATCGCTCATGGCAGAACAATGGCACTGAACAGCGACCTGCCAGAACCGCTACTCATGAGCAAACCGAAACCAGAACCCAGAATAGAAATAACGAACAGCCCAGGCCACAGAAAAAGAACAACAGCCACCTGCCCGATATTTTCTAAAACCTGAGTTGAAATAAATCCCCTGGCAGTTACGCTGCCAGGGGATTTTTATATCAACAACAAACAACGGCTTAGATCCCCGCTTTCCCCCTTTCGGGGACAAGCGCGGGGATGACGTGAACATAATTGATTTTACAGGTTCAATGTTGACAGACTACTAGCGAATCATTTATCGATGGGCTTTTTTTCTTCTGGGAAAAGCCTGACGATAACAACCAGCAGAAAAGCTGTCACCAGGCCAAGCACTGCATAAATACCCCAGCCACGATCGCTGAAAGCCTCTTCGAGGTGCTTGCCAACCTGACTGGCTCCAGAATAGTCGGCCGGCTCACCAAGCTGAATCAATACGGGCTCCTTCTTCAGCATACTATCTTTAATCAATGCCAGATCATATTTGGGGGCGCGGGCACTGGCATTGCCACCAAAAATACTGAATTCACCCGCTTCATTGGCCTGAAACAGCAGAGTTTTGCTCTGATAGTTTCCTTTTACCGCCTTGATTTCTATCGGGCTGTTGTCACCATGACCGATCACCAGACGCATTTCTGTCTCGCCATCTGGAAGCCGGTCGAGAGAAATTGTGTGCCCGCTCGCCCCTTCGTGACGATTTACCCAGGTTGAGGTCTTAAAGGGTTTCCAGCCAAGTTTTCCTGGCTTTCTGATTTCCAGGGTTAAATTGCGATTAAATATTCCGCCAGAAACGAACTCAAGGCTGCGCCATTGGTTTGAAGCGGCCGGCAGCTCAACGGTTATATAAGAAGTGTTGTTATCACGGCTGTATTCAGAAACAAATTTCAAATCGATCGCAGATTCAGAGAGCCTTCCAGGGAAATAGGGAATCTGCATGCCGTTTTTAACCAGCCTGATGCCATCAGGGTTGCTGTCAAGAGCGGCTTTGAGATTAAGGGCAAGCTGATAAAACCCGGGCGCGGCAACCGGAAAGGTTGCAACCCAGCTATAACCACCATCGTTAAAAGGCGCTCCCTGGTCGACTGCCGTCGCACCAGCTGTTTGCGCTGCGGCAGAACCAGAAGCAAGAATCTCAACTTCACCCGGCTGCACCTTCATGGGGTCTAGTTCGCCAAGCGCGGTTTCAACCATGGCCAGGTCATAAACAGGCTTCAGGGCGACTGAATTGCCACCCATCAGAGAATATACACCCGCTTCACCTGCAATAAAAAATAGATCCTGGGCCAAATAAAGACCTTTAAAGCCGTTAATTTCAATGGCCTGGTTACTGCCATGCTCAACTGTCATCCTGATTTCCTTCTGATCGTCAGGAAAATTTGCCAGAGCAAAGTTAAGCTCAGTTTCGTTCTCGGTTTTATTTACCCATGTGACTTCGCGCCATGGCTGCCAGCTGAGCTGCCCCATCTCATGCTTCTCAAATTTAAGGCTTCTGTTAAAAATCCCTCTGGCCTTGAACTTGAGAGCTGCGGGTTTTCTTTGTTTTTCTGGCAGTCGA
>JAQUZA010000405.1 GCA_028691595.1 Candidatus Rifleibacteriota bacterium | reverse complement strand
CGGTAACCATTGCCTTGAGGGCTTTAAAACGTTCTTCAATCAATTCAGGCTTGAGATTCAGATACGAATCAAGGCTGAAATTCTCAACGGTAATCGAACCCATGGCACTGCCATAGAGCATGCTGTGTCTGAAGCCGGTTTCGGTATAATTGCCGTGGCGGGCCAGACTGCCCATAAATCCACCTGCAAACGAGTCGCCGGCCCCGGTCGGGTCGGTGATGTCGAGGCACGGGAAGGCCGGAGTAAAGAAGCGGTTTTCTTTTGTTGCGGTCATGGCACCAAGCTCACCCATTTTGACCACGATGCGCTTGGGGCCCATGGTCAGAAGTTTTGCGACGGCCGGGGCGAACTTTTTCTCACCAGCCAGCATCAGGGCTTCCTGGAAGTTGATGAAGAGAATGTCGATCTTTTTGATTGCTTCTTTGAGCAGATCTGGAGTTGTGTTGATCCAGAGGTTCATGGTATCGAGGGCAATAATTTTGGGTTTGTTAACTTTCTCGATAACCTTGAGCTGAAGCGCAGGGTGAATGTTGCCCAGGAATACCAGCTCGGCGTTGCGGTAGTTTTCCGGGAGCTGCGGATCAAAAGACTCGAATACGTTCAGGCGGGTATCATGAGTGGTGGCATCACCGAAGTCGTCGCCGTAACTACCGGCCCAGTGAAAGGTTTCGCCATCTTTCTTGAGGTCAAAACCGGCCATATCAACGCCGTGGTCTTTGAGAAACTGAACGTGAGACGATTCGAAATCCTTGCCGGCTACGCCGACCAGGCCAACTTTTGTAAAGTAGCTGGCAACCGTAGAAAAGTAAACGGCAGAGCCGCCGAGAGCCCTTTCTCTTTTGCCTTTGGGGGTCTGCAGGGAATCATAGGCTATTGAACCTACTACAATCATTTTGACGCTCATTTTTGCCTCCGGAAATTTGTGGTCAGTCAACTTACCGTCGCCGCTTCAGACTCGAGTCTGTCGGTGCCCGTCTGCTTCAGTCTTTCAGCATAGAGGCCAGCGGCCCTGAGTATAACATAAAATTGTAATAACATAACGCCGAGAATCGAATAATCTATCCACACTCCGTATGAATAAATTTGAATTCCACCAAATATTACCGCCGAAGACAGGCCATCGCCAAATCTGAAGATTACCGTGTCGATAAAACCTTTGCCCTGGTATTTGGCTTCGCGGTCAAGCGGAATATATATCAGCTCGCGAAGAACCCGGCCGGTAGAATAATTCAGGGCATACCGCGAAATTATTGTCCATGAAATTACCGTAAGGCTTGGGCTTCTCAACATCAACAGCGATCCGGTAACCTGAATGAAATTAAGCAGCAGCAGACCGTAGATCGGGTTGGTAAGCAACATCATCAGCCGGGTGACAAGAAACTGTGTGAACAGTGAAAGAACATTGATGTGACCATAGATTCCGGCAACGAAGGCGGTGCGCTGGTTTATATTGCCGAGCTCGGTTTCAAGCATGTAGTTGAACTGCTGCGAAAATAAAGTGGTCGAAAATGTGTAAAAAAACATTTCCAGGGCCATGAGCACCAGAATGAAATTTTTGCCGACGGCAAGAAAACCATCCCATGGTCGCGGTGGGTGTGCAGGTATCGCGGGCTTGTTATCGGCTTCTGGTATGCCCTCCGGCCGGTAATGATTGCGGTGAATATACTGCATGCACCAGATAGACGGGTAAAGAATGGCAATCGCCAGTATGAACAGGTTTGGCGTGCCGGTATACTTAACCAGCACAGAAGTCAGGGCACTGCCAACCACTCCGCCTATGAGGCCTCCATAGCCGATGAGCGCGTATAGTCTCCGGCTCTGTTCGACCGAAAAAACATCGTTCATGAATGACCAGAACATACTGACAGCCATGAGAGAAAACATGTTTACCCAGAGATAATAGCTGCCGATTGCCAGCACTTTGGTCAGGCCTGGGTTGTGTTTGCGCCCTGTTTCAGCCTTTGCCGGAAACAGTGCCGGACTTGTTGATGCCAGAGCTGAAGTTTCTGCGCCAGATTGAGTTTCTGCTTTTACGATTTCAGGTGGCCTGAGGGATGGGGGTTCTGAGCCTGGCATTGGTATGACAAAAGAAAAAATAACCCAGAATCCGAGAAGGCTCAGGGCGAAAAAGCGGGTAATGAAGGGAATAAAAATATCGCGCTTGAAATGGCCGACTACGAGGCTGTAAAGGGCGTTAACAATAACCAGACTCGCCATCGAAACAATATTCAGCAGTGGAACGTTTTCTGAGCCCAGTTCAAGGGCAAGGCTCTCGCGAATTGGCTTGATCACATAATAAGAACAGATAACAAAGAAAAAATAGGCAAGTGAAACCAGAGTTACCTTCGTTTCACTTCTTTTGCCTGGTAAAACGCTGCTTTCATCAAGCTTGCCGGTCTGATTCAAGGTGTTTTCCTGATTTCAATGGTGCGCTTATTATAAAGGCGCAGGAACAAAAGTCAATTACTTGTTTTGCTTCAGTATCCAGTCGGCTGCTGCCGCCAGGTTCGGCCGGGTGGTAATGGTTTCAAACCCTGCCAGCGGTTTTGAACCGATGAAAACAGGTGTAACTCCTGTTGCCAGACCAATTTTTATGTCTGAGCTGCGGTCGCCTATCATAAAAGATTTTTCTACGCTTATATTATGCTCACGTACGGCCTGCAGTATCATACCCGGTGCGGGCTTGCGGCAGTTGCACGTTGAGATGCCAGCATGATCAGGAAAATCAGGGTGATGCGGGCAATAATAGATTGCATCGAGCCTGGCTCCAGAGATTGCAAGCTGGCTCTGAAGCTTGGCATGAATTTTGTCGAGCTGAGCTGTACTGATGAGCCCGCGCGAAATGCCAGACTGATTGGTAATCAATATCAACATAAAGCCTGCCTGCTGCAATCTGACGAGAGCTTCAGCAACCCCGGGGAAAATATTGAAGTCATCAGGGTTTGAAATATAGCCCGGGTCTGGGTTCAACGTTCCGTCGCGGTCAAGAAATATGGCTTTTTGCATTGGACTTTCTGGTGTTTTCAAGATCGTATTTTTGCAGAATCTGGTTGAGAACATTGTGAGGTTTCATAGACCACATACAGCTTTTGTGCGAGCAGGTTTCCTGGTGGCACTGCAGGCATGGGAGAGATTCATCAAACAATGAAAGATGTATTTCGCCACGGGGCATTACCGCTTCTCTTGTTGTTGGACCAAAAAGCGCTACCGTTGGCGTATTTACGGCCCAGGCAATATTCATCGGGCCGGTATCGGCTGTTAAAAAAAGATCGAGACTGGCCAGCAGAGCGGCAAATTCATCAATCTTAACCGGTTCGTGAATGAAAGCGCACTTCTGGCCCGCAGCGGTTACAATCGCCTCGGCGGCTTCCCTTTCTCCAGGGCCCCAGGTAACCATAACCGGCCGGCCGGTTTTCTCATGCCAGAGTTTGATAAACTCAACCCAGTATTCTTCAGGCCAGGCCTTTGACGGGTAGGTAGTGTGCGGGTTGATGCCCAGAAGGGGTCTGAGGCCATCATAGGTCTTTTCGATAGATTTTGCCGCGCGGCTGCAAACTTCAGAGGGGAACACCAGATCGGGGAAACTGAGTTCTCCATCGATGCCAAAATGGCTGAAGAACTCGCCAAATAAAAGCATCAGATGACGATTAGGGTTGGTCGGCGCGAAGGTTCTGGTGTAAGCATGCCTCCGCACCCGATAATCAAAACCATATCGGTTCTTGATGCCTGAAAGCAGACTTATAAGAGCAGTTCGGGGATTTGCAAAAAGATCGAACAATTGCGTGAACCGGCAACGGCGAATGTCGCGCAGTA
>JAQUZA010000404.1 GCA_028691595.1 Candidatus Rifleibacteriota bacterium | reverse complement strand
GTGTAGGGGCTGCCTTTGCTGCTATCAACGAACTCGACACTCCTGAGCACACCGCAGCCATTCTTCTTCTCGACAAAGAAGAAATCGGCTCAGCCGGCCCCAACGGTGCCCAGTCTCAGATGGTAACTGATTTCCTTGGCATGTTGACCGAAGCCACCTCAGGAGAAAGCTCCTTTGCAGCAATCAGAACCGCTCTCGGGGCCACCCAGGTTCTCTCTGCCGATACCAATGCTCCTATAGATCCGAACTTTGAAGGGGCCTATGACCCGATGAATTCAGGCGTGGTCGGCAAAGGGGTCTGGATAACCAAGCATTCAGGATCAGGTGGAAAATCAGGCAGCAGCGAAGCTGACATCGAATATCTGGCCTGCATTCGCAAAATGCTCAACAGCGAAAATATTCCATATCAGTTTGGCGAAATGGGCAAGGTCGATGAAGGTGGTGGCGGAACTGTGGCCTACCTGCTTGCCAATCTAAATATGAGCGTGGTAGACATCTCGCTGGGTACCCTCAGCCTGCATTCTCCCTTTGAACTGATGTCGAAAATCGATTACCACTATTCTGTAAGTGCTTATAAGGCATTCATGCAGAATCACTATTGATAGACCCGAAATACAACGAAGCAGCCTCAACGAGGCTGCTTCGTTTGCATAAGAGATAAAAGAAAAAAATGGATCAGGCAACTCTTGAAAAGCTGATCAGAAGCAAAAAAATTAACACTCCGCTCCTGGTTTTTGCGGGGCCGGAAGTCTTTCTCAAAGAAAAAACCTTCGCTCTGATGGTTCAAAGCCTTGTTCCGGCTGAAGACCGTTCAGAGAACGTCATGAGGGTGACGAGCAACGCCCGGGAACTCCCCGAAACCCTCAATCTAATCTTCAGCTTTTCGTTCAATCCAAGCCCTCGGCTGTTCTTCATCCAGGAAATCGATGCAGTTCCGGCTAAACAGCGCAAAGAATTTCTCGACAGGCTGCACAACGGCGGCATTCCAACCGAAACCCTGATTGTTTTTTCTGTTTCAGACAACCGCATTGGCAGCGAGATAATAACAAAATTCAAGCAACAGTCCGAAAAAATAGACTTCTGGGCTCCGTTTGCCAACCAGCTTGGTGCATGGGTGAAGCGCGAAGCCGCTGAGCTCAGGGCAGATATTTCGGCCGAAGCAGCCGACCTGCTGATCGAGCTTGCGGGTTCAGACCTGGCACTACTGCACCAGGAACTGACCAAACTGGCACAAGGGGCAACCGCAGGCAAGATCAGCTTAAATGATGTTAAATCAGGAGTGGCATATCTAAGACAGGACACGGTTTTCGACTTTCTCGAATTCTTCGGTCGCCGAAGTCCTGTTAAAGCAATGCGTTGCCTTGACAGCCTCATCAGTCGTGGTGAGGCACCACAAAAACTCTGGTTCATGCTTTGCCGGCAACTGCGCGAGTTTCGACTGTTTCACGAGGTGCTGATCGATCGCCCAGATCTTTTTGAACCGGTGTCAGCTCTTTTACGCAAATACCGGCAGTTCGCCGACAAGTCCGACTTCAAAGCCAACCAGGAAAAAAAGAACATCATTGCAGAAATACAGGCTCTTGCTGAACAGATCCCTGAAACGCTGGTCAGGGCAACCGGCCTGAAAAGTCAGCCCAAACTGCGCAACCTTTATCTGGCATTGAACTTTTCTTATAGCGAACTGATCAAAACATGGCCACAAATGCTGGCAACAGATCTGCACCTCAAGTCAGGGGCTCCCGATCTGCGAACCGCCCTGCAAAACTTTGTCGCCGGTATTTTGATAGAAAAAGCCGCCTAAAGCCATAAACCGGAAGCATGCTGTGCGCATGCTCCCGGGTAAATGGCTAACAGTCGATCAGTTAATCAATTAAACGGAAAAAAACTGTTGGTTACTTCTGCAGTCTGTTAACGGCCTTCATCAGACGGCTGATTTTTCTAGAGGCTGTTTTCTGATGAATCATGCTATTTGAAGCTGCTTTTGCGAACTTCTTGATAGCTTCTTTTGTTGCTTCAGCTACTTCAGCTGCCGGCTTTTTGGTTTCGGCGGCAGTGATGGCCTTTTTGCGGAGGGTCTTGAGTTCAGACTTTACAGATACCCGCAGAATGTGGCGGCGGGCGGCTTTGCGAGCATTTTTAGCTGCTGATTTAGTATTAGCCATGACGATCACCTTTCATAATTCAATATTGGAAATTCAATTTTACCACCAATCAATTAAAATTTCAACCCCTTTTTGCAGCAAAATCGTACACAGTCAAGTTTTCATCTGAACGCAAATAAGACATGAGCTGAAATAGAAACGGAGAGCCGCCGGTCTGGCAGGCTCTCCGCGATAGAAGCACTGACTCAAAACAAATCAGGGAATCATATAAGTACACAATACATAGTTTGCTTCTTCGGGGTAAAAGGCAACAATTCTGCCATCGGGAGCCACTACCCGCTTTCTGGGCAAATCAGGTGCCAGATGTGGAACTGTCAGAATATCGAGTTCGCCAAGTATCTTGCCGTCGGCAGTGCATTTATACAATCTTTCGCGGTAGATCTGCCCCTGTTCATGACAGGCAACAAGGCTGAGATAAATATTGCCAGTCGCATCGACACCGATTATTTCACCACCGGCGTAAGTGACACCAGGGTGCTTCTCGGTATAAGGGAACCTGGCAAGAACCAGGGTTTCGGCTGGAGATGCGACAGTACGCAAATACAGAGATGCATCGAGGTCATTTATCTCAAGACCAAAAAGCTGTTCATTGGCAGCTGCAAAAAGACTCAAACTCTGGTCTGCGACCAGCTGTTCAGTCATTTCACCGGCGGGCGAGAATCTCAGAACTGCCTGCATAATCGGGTGACTGACCAGTAAATCACCTTTGGGGGTAAATTCTATTGCCCGGGCATGCGCAAAGCCCTCTATCTGACCAGACTTCTGACCATTGGCATCTGTGAGATAAATAAAGCCATCAACATTGTTCAGAAAAGCCATAGAACCGTCAGGAGCTATGGCAAAATCAATGACGATCTTGCCATAGTCGGCCAGCGGAAATGATTTTTCGACATTACCATCAGCTTTAAAAAGCTTCAGCGACTGATTAAGAGAGTCAAGAATCCAGACACTGCCGCTCCCGGTCATACGAAATGCCCATGGAACTCCATAAGAATAAGGTTCTGTGAGAGAATCCTGGTCCTGGCCACCGACGCTCTTTTCTTCTTTTCCGAAGGGAATTTTAAGATAGTCAAGCGGAGCAGTGGCATCAAACATGCTTTTATGATAGCTGAGATTGTTAATGAACTTGAATTCAGACTCTGAGGCGATGCCTGCCCCGCCCTGGGCCAAGCAGACAGTAGATACAAGCAGACAGATAATCAGAAACAGTTTTTTCATCATTCAGGTTTCCTGTTGGGTTTAGGGAAGCGGAATACCGCCAGATCTGGGATTGACGTGCTGACCATTCTTTTTGAGTTCGAAATGGAGATGAGCACCGGTTGTATAAATACCGGTATTGTCTGATCGGGCAATCTCTGAGCCTTTGCTGACACGCTGGCCCTGCTTCACAGAATAGCTTCTCAGATGACAATAAAAAGACTCATAGCCATTGTCGTAGCGGACCTTAACATAGCGACCGCCGCCTGATTCATAGCCAACAGCAATTACGGTGCCGTCACCAAGAGCGTTCAGACGAGTGCCATTGGCTACCGGCAGGTCGATACCATAGTGCATGCTGCGGGTACCTTTTGTCGGGTGAATACGCATACCATATTCAGAACTGGCCCTTGAAGGCATCGGTGAACAGGGAGCAGCACCCCAGGCACCCTTGCTT
>JAQUZA010000403.1 GCA_028691595.1 Candidatus Rifleibacteriota bacterium | reverse complement strand
GCCAGCTGACCCCTGGCAAAGCGGTTGTTCGGGTCATGCTCGAGGCACCAGGTAAAAAGGTTTTCGCTGTTCTGCCAGATCACACAATGTTGAAACGACATGACTGCAAAAACCAGCAGAACAATCACACCTGCCGCCCGCGCAATCACTGCTTTCTGCTCATCACGGGCCTTTTCGGCGATGAGCAGAATCGCAGAAAAAATCAGGCCGAACATGGCTACATAAAGAAAGTGCAGAACGGCGTAAAACTGGTAGCCAACCACAACCAGCCCGGATATTGGCAGAATGAGAAAAAAATAGAAAAGAACACCGAAAAGACGTTGTCTGCTGCCCCGGCATGCGAACCAGGCCAGAGCTATAAAAATAGCGAGATAGAGCGGGCCGGGGGTAAAAATGCCCTCGATAAACCGGTTGATTTCGTAGGCCGGCAGAAGATTGAAGGGCAAAAGGGTTTTGATGGCATAAAAACTGATGTTGTAACAGGCCATGCTCCAATTTAAAAAGCCCTGGGCATCACTGGCAATTTCGCCGTGGGCAGCAAAAAAGGCCAGGGCAAAGAAGATGGCAGAAAGAACAAAACCGGCGGCCTTTTCCTTGAACAGTTGCAACGAGAAACTTCTACTTTTAAGCCAGTCGAGCATCAGCCAGTTAAACGGTAGAAAAAACGCCAGAGTTTTTGATAAGCCGGAAACAAGCATAAAAGCGCTGGCAAGTGCCATATGACGGGTTCTTCCGGTTTTGATATACTGCGTCCAGGCCAGAAGCGAAGCAAAATAGAACAGACCGTAAAGCAGATTGCGGCGCTCGAGCACCCAGGCAACAGATTCGACCTGAATCGGGTGCACCGCCCAGATGGCGGCGATAAACCAGCTCAACAAAACGTTTTCGACAAGTTGCCGGGCGAGAAAAAATACCGCAAGAGAGCACAACAGGTGCAAAAGCAGGTTTATAAGGTGCGAAATCGTGCTGTTGAAGCCCCAGATATTATACTCGACCCAGAAACTGAAAACACTCAAAGGGGTGTATTGATTCGGCTCAAATGAAGCAAAAATATCGACAAGGGAAAAAAGCGAGAAAGGTGCCTTGATCAGCCGGTTTTCGAGAATCATGAAGTTCTCGTCAAACAAAAGATACTCTGCCTTGAAAACCGGCGAAAACGTTACCAGCACAAGCAGGCACAACAACAAAACCTGCAGGCCCCGACTGTTTGAAATTTTCTGCAAAATATTTTCCGGCACTGCTGTATCACCTTTCAAACTTATAATAAAAGAACCCCGCCCAACGACAATCGCAAATCAGGCACCGCTTGTTTCAACGCTTGTTAAAACACATTCTAAGCCATGACAGGCGTGAGAAAAGTCGAGAATTAATGATCTTCTGCTTCACCACGGGTACCAACCCAGACGATAATAGAAAAAATTGCGCAGCGGCAGCATGCGAATGACAGTCTGCCTGAAACTTGGCGTAAAAAGCAGAGTCTTATACTGGTCAAGATTCTGTGGATTGGCATTCACCTCGCTGAATATTATCAGCAAAGGCTCAACAGCGGCAAGATATCTGCCACCTTCGACCAATGTCTCGACCAGACTGGCCCTGGCACTGAAGTTTGCCGGTTGTTCTGAGATTACGGTCTGCATATCATTGGCAGCACCGGAATAGTCACCCTGACGGCGACGCGTTTCTGATCTCAGATGCCTGATTTCAGCATTTTCGTAATAGCCCAGCGATTCAGAGAAGTCTTCTTCAGCACCACGATATTGCTTGAGAAACAGACGCAGATAACCACGGTCGTTGAGAATGTCTGAGCGACCAACATTGTATTTAACCGCGAGATCGAGATTTTTCCCGGCTTCAACGGGTTTGCCAAGCGCCATGTTAATGCGCCCCAAACCATGATAGCCACCATAAAATGTCGGATACTGACGGATTACTTCACTGAATTCAGCTATCGCTTCATCGTAACGTTTGTTAATTTCATAGTGAACCGCCAGCTGATTGCGGGCAAACCTGTTTTCGGGGTCATTCTGCAGGCAATCTTTAAAAAGCGTTTCTGAATTCTGCCAGACGAAGCTGTGGTTAAAAGAAATGCCCGCCAGTATAAGTATGCCCACCAGACTTAAATAAAACGCAGGAAGGCCCGTTTGCGGCTTTCTGATATGCATGTCTATAAAGCCAGCCAATGCCAGAAGCACCCCAAAAAGCGGCAGAAACATAAAATGGTAACCGGCGTATAGCTGGTAACCGACCCTTATCAGCCCTGAAAGGGGAAGAATATGCAAAAAATAGAACAAAACGCCAAAGGCGCACAGACGGTTTTTCAGACTGATCCAGATGGCAGGTATAAGCACCAGCAAAAGATAAACAGGGCCCGAAGAAAGCATGCCGACAGTAGAAGTATTGATCTCGCATACCGCCGACATGTTGAATGGCAGAAAAGTTTTGGCAATATACAGACTCATTCCGTAACTCGCTACCAGATAGTTGTTGATGGCCTGTTCAGAATTGATGATCTCGGCTTTGGCGGCCAGAAAAAGTATCGAAAACAACCCGGTCGAGAAGCAGAGAGCCGGGATTTTTTCATAAAACAGCTCTTTTGAGAACTTTCTGCCTTTCAGCCAGTCAAGCATCAGCCAGCTTAAGGGCAGAATGAACGCCAGAGCCTTTGACAGGCCTGCCAGAACCAGGCAGACCGTTGCCAGCGCCAGACTTTTTCGACTTCGGGAGTTCTGGTAATTAACGTATGAATGCAAAGAAGCGAAGTAAAAAAAACCATAAAGCAGGTTGCGCCGCTCAAGAACCCAGGCAACCGTTTCAACCTGCATCGGGTGGAGTGCCCAGACAGCGGTAATCACCCAGCTGAACAGCGGCCGCTGCGTCATTGCTTTCAGCAGCCAGAAAACCATGGTGACGCAGGCCAGGTGCAGTAACAGACTCACCAGGTGCGAAACCGAACTGTTGAAGCCGAAAATATTGTATTCAAGCCAGAAGCTGAGCACGCTCAGAGGCGTAAACTGATTTGAAGTGAAGGTGGAAAAAATAGCCTTGAAACTCGCAAACGACAGCGGGGCCTTGATCATATCGCTGCCAAGAATATCAATGGTTTCATCATACAGAACGTATTCAGCAGTGATGACCGAAGCGAAGGTCACAATTACAAGCAACCAGAGGGCGAGCAGCAGGTGCGACTCTCTTGAGACAAAATAGTCGAAAAAACGTTTCATTTATGCATCCATTCCTGCTGCCATAAGGCAAACATCAGCAGTGCCCACAACCGGTAACCATTGTCTTTGATACGCCGGCGATGATCGTCAAAAAGTCTCATAATAAATTCAGTATCGGGAAAAACCTCTTTAAAGGCTGCGGCATGCATACAGTCTGCAAAAACCTCGGCCAGGTGCCCATCGAGCCACACAGACACGGGGCTGCCAAACCCTTCTTTTTTGCGTTTAAGGATTTCTGTGGGTAAAACCGGAGCCAGTTGGCGGCGCAACAGGGTCTTGCTCTGCAGCAGACTGAACTTGAGCTTTTCGGGTATGGCGAACGCCGCCTCGACCATGCGGTAATCAAGAAACGGTGACCTGACCTCGAGAGTACTGGCCATTGCTGCCTGATCAGCCTTGTATAAAATATCGTCAGCCATCCAGCTTTGCAGATCAACGACGGCCTGCTGCTGAAGCACCGGCAAATGGCTGACTGAGGCGAACATTGAAGCAACTGTGTTCCAGGTTTCATGCCCCGAAATCTGTTCAACTATCTGAGGGCTCAGCAACCCACGCTTCTCGACTTCGGTAAACAGCAGTCGCCAGCTAAAATGGCTCTGCTGCGGGGGA